>CAMBXY010000035.1 GCA_945871945.1 Bordetella parapertussis | reverse complement strand
GAGACCTTGGCCTGTGGCACGGGGGCTTGTGCCGCCGTGGTGGCGGGTATTCAACAAGGCTGGTTAGAACATAAAGTACAAGTGCATACCCATGGCGGCATACTCACCATCGAATGGCAAGGCGCGGGCGCATCCGTGCTGATGAGCGGCCCAGCAACAACCGTATTCACTGGCGAGATGGAGATTCCCGAATGAGCAACTCAATTACCCCTATCACAGAAGACGACATCGCCAATTTTTTGGTCAATACGCCAGACTTTTTTGAGCGTCATGCCCAGCTTTTGTCGAATGTGCGATTTATCAGTCCGCATGGCCAACGTGCAGTCAGTTTGCAAGAACGCCAAGCCGATATGTTGCGCGAAAAAATCCGCGCTCTCGAGCAGCGCATGATGGAGATGATTCGCAACGGCAGCGACAACGCTGTCTTGTCTGATCGCTTGCATAGGTGGTCGCAAAGCCTGCTGATGACCCAGCATCCCGCCGATTTGCCCAGCATCATCGTCGATGAAATCCAGCACCACTTCATGGTGCCGCAGGTGGCGATTCGTGTCTGGCAAGTGGGTGAGGCTTTTCAGATTGAAGACTTTGCACAAGGTGTGAGCGAGGAAGCCAAAGCTTTTGCGCAAGGCTTACGCGCACCTTATTGCGGAGCCAACGCAGACTTTGAAGCAGTGAAGTGGTTGACACATCCGCATGAGGCACAGTCGGTGGCTTTGCTGGCATTGCGCAGCACGGAATCGCCTTGGGATGTCCAGCAAGAAGATGATTTGCAAGCCAAGGCAACTGACGCAACCTTAGGCTTGTTGGTACTTGCGTCACCTGACCCCCAGCGCTTTCAGTCCTCCATGGGAACCGATTTGCTCACTCGCATCGCCGAGCTGGCCAGTGCCGCACTCAGTCGCTTGCGCTGAGCTTTTTGCACATTTTCATGACGCCAAGCCAAGAGTTAATTCATCGCTACTTATTGCATGTGCGGTTTGAAAAAAGGCTGGCAGACAGAACCGTGTCCCTCTACACCGAGGACCTCAACAAGTTAAATCTCTTGGCTACCGAAGCCGAGCTGGCAAGCCTGACGCTGATTGAAGCCGCGCATCTTCGCCGCTGGATGGCGCACATGCATGCGGGTGGCAGAAGCCCGCGCGGCATAGCGCTGATACTTTCGGGGTGGCGGGGCTTTTTCAATTGGTTGGGCAAAGAAGGGCTGATTCTTGCCAATCCCTTGTCGGGCTTGCGTGCGCCCAAAGCGGCCAAGCCCTTACCCAAAGCTTTGAATGTGGATGATGCGGTGCAACTCGCGCAGTACCGACCCACTGATACCCCTCCTTGGTTGCAAGCGCGCGACACAGCCATGGTTGAACTGCTCTACAGCAGCGGACTGCGGGTGGGCGAGTTGATGGGCTTGGATGTTCAAGCCCACGCCCAAGCCAAGGGCTGGATTGATCTGCAGACCGGCGAGGCCCATGTGTTGGGCAAGGGGTCAAAGCGGCGCAGTGTGCCAGTGGGTCAACAGGCCTTGGCAGCTTTGCATGCATGGTTGGCCGTGAGAGTTGAAGGTCTGCCCGCAAGTGCAGCAGAGCAAACAGCTTTGTTTGTAGGCCAACGCGGCACCCGTCTCACGGCGCAAGCGGTATGGCAGCGCCTGCGTTTACGGGGTTTGCAAGCCGGCATTGCCACGCCGGTTCATCCGCATATGTTGCGACACTCTTTTGCCAGCCATGTGTTGCAGTCCAGCGGGGACTTGCGTGGTGTGCAAGAGTTGCTGGGTCACGCCAATATCAGCACCACACAGGTCTACACCCGTTTGGATTACCAGCATTTGGCCAAAACCTATGACGCTGCCCATCCGCGGGCGCGCAAGAAAAGCCCATGAAAATTTTGAAGCTCAAAGCAGGCAAGGAGCGCTCGGCGCTGCGTGGTCACCCATGGGTGTTTGACACAGCCATTGCCAAGGGTGGCGCTGACGCGGGTGAAACCGTGCGTGTGGAGTCCGAGACAGGACAGTTTCTGGGTTGGGCCGCCTTCAGCCCCAGCTCGAAAATCAGAGCGCGAATTTGGTCGTTCACAGAGTCTGAGCATATTGATGCTGCATTTTTTGAGCGGCAAGTGGCCACTGCGGTGGCCATGCGTTCGCGTTTGCAAGTGCCTTCCAATGGCGTGCGTCTTGTCCATGGTGAAGCTGATGGACTTCCTGGCTTGATCGTCGACAGTTACGACGGCACCTTGGTGGCGCAGTTTTTATCTGCAGGCACAGAACGCTTCAAAGCCGATATCGTCAAAGCTTTGGTCTTGCACACCGGCGCTCACCGCGTGTTTGAACGTTCCGACTCGGGTGTGCGCGGGCTTGAAGGTCTAGAGCCTGTCAAGGGGTGGTTGTTTCGTTCGCCGGGTGCCAGCGACAGCACAGCGATGGTGATTCAAGAGCACCACTGGAGTTTGGAACTTGATATTTTGGAAGGCCATAAAACAGGCTTCTACCTTGATCAGCGCGACAGCCGCTTGAAATTTGCCGAATATGCACAGCGACTTGGACTGCAACAGGTGTTGAACTGCTATGGCTATACGGGTGGTTTCAGCGTGGCGGCTTTAAGCGGTATGCGAGCTGCGGGCTTGCTGGGCAGTGGTGCCGTGGTCACCACCGTGGACTCTTCGGCACCCGCCATTGCCAAAGCGCAAGCCAACGTCAAGCGCAATGGCTTTGACGAACGCAACGCGGTATTTTTAGACGCTGATGTGAATGCGAGCTTGCGAAGTTTGCACAAAGAGGGGCGTCAGTTCGATGCCATTGTGCTTGACCCTCCCAAGTTCGCGCCGAGTGCTGCGCATGCGGAACGTGCAGCGCGCGCTTACAAAGACATCAACCGATGGGCGTTTAAATTGTTGTCTAAAGGTGGCGTGTTGTTCACCTACAGTTGTTCAGGCGGAATTTCTCCTGAGCTTTTTCACAAAATTGTCGCGTCCGCAGGTAACGATTCTGGGGTGGATGCTTATTTTCTCGACCGTGTCCATGCCGCGCCCGATCACCCGATGACAGTGTGTTTTCCTGAAGGCGAATACCTCAAAGGACTGATACTGATGAAGAAATGACAGCACCGACTTGAATGCTGGCTACACTGACCCCACTTTATTTTTTTATTATTTTGAAGGTTGAATTCTTATGTTGATTCCCGCGACTGTACTGACTGGTTTTTTAGGTGCAGGCAAAACCACACTTCTCAAGCGTATTCTCACCGAGTCGCATGGACTCAAAATCGCTGTGATTGAAAATGAATTTGGCGAAGAAAACATAGACAACGAAATTTTGGTGGCCGACACCACAGAGCATATTGTGCAAATGAGCAATGGCTGTGTGTGCTGCACGATACGCGAAGACCTGCGCACCACTTTGCAAGACTTGGCAGAGAAAAAGCGCAAGGGCGAACTCGACTTTGATCGGGTGGTGATCGAAACCACGGGCTTGGCAGACCCAGGGCCTGTGGCGCAAACTTTTTTCATGGACGACCAAATTGCCGAAAGCTTTTTGCTTGATGCCGTGCTCACCTTGGTAGACGCCAAACACGCAGCACTGACCTTGAACGACAGGCAAGAAGCGCGTCGCCAAGTGGGTTTTGCCGACCAAATTTTCGTTAGCAAAAGCGAATTGGTTTCGCCTGCTGAGCTGGATGCACTTCAGCATCGTTTGAAGCACATGAACCCCAGAGCGCCGCAACATATCGTGCACTTTGGTGAGGTGGCCATCGATAAGGTGTTTGACTTGCGAGGCTTTAACCTGAACACCACTTTGGAAATTGATCCCGATTTCTTAAGCGATGGCCATCACCACAAGCACGATGAGCATTGCGACCACCCCTCGCACCAGCATGACCACGCTGAGCATGGGCATGACCACGCGCAGCATGACCACGATCAGGGTCATGGTCATGGCCATCACCACCACCATGATGACGATGTCAAAAGCTTTGTCTTCAAAGCGGACCGCGCTCTGGACCCTGCCAAGTTGGAAGATTTCTTGGGCGCTATTGTCAATATTTACGGTCCGCGTATGTTGCGTTACAAAGGCGTCCTACACATGAAAGGCACCGAGCGCAAGGTTATTTTCCAGGGGGTACACCAACTCATGGGAAGCGATTTAGGCCAAGCTTGGGCACCTGCAGAGAAGCGAACGAGCAAAATGGTATTCATTGGTATAGATTTACCCCAAGATATCTTTCAGCAAGGCTTGGAACAGTGCATAAGCTGAGTACAATCCGCGCGCCATGGGCTCCAAGGTGAAATTTTTCATTCGGCTGATGGCACTGGTCACTGATGAAGTTTGAGACAACAACCAGAAGCAGTAGGGGGCTGGGTGCTGATGCACTCCACGCCTGGCTGTAAGGAGAATTGCATTGAAATCTGTAAAGCATTCAAGCCACAGCAAAGCCATGAGTAAAACCAAGGTCACGGCTGCAAAACCCAAGGCAAAGGCCTTGAAAACACCTGTTGCTGCCAAAAAACCTTCACCCCAAAAGAAAGCAGTGCCCGTTAAAAAAACCGTTGCCACGAAAAAAGCCGTAGCCAAAAAAGCAGTGCCTGCCAAAAAAGTGGTGCCTGCGAAGAAAGTGGTGCCTGCAAAGAAAGTGGTTGCTGCTAAAAAAGTGGTGCCCGCTAAGAAACCCGCTGTAGCCAAAAAAGCAGCAGCAACGAAAAAGGCGGCACCTGTCAAAAAAGTTGTACCTTCAAAGAAACCAGCAGCGGCTAAAACGCCGCTGGCTGCCAAAAAATCCGCTTCAGCCAAACCTGCCTCTAAAACTGTGACAACTTCTGTTAAATCTGCTTTGAAAACAACCACGCCTGCCGTTGCTGGCCGCGCGGATTCCTCTACCGACACGGCCAAAAAATCTCCCCGTGCCGCCAAAGCCATGTCCATGATGCCGCCCCCGCCGGGCTTGAGCGTGGCCTCCACCATGGCCAAGGCCAGTTATGGCCCTATTTCTGTCCCAACCCTGCCAATGGTTGTTCCTATGATTCCTGTCAAAAACCCCAAGCTGGCACACAACTGGAAAAACAAAACCGCGGCAACCATCACTGATGAAGAGGTGATGGCCATGCCCGATGAAGAGTACATGAGCGCATTGCAAATGGCGTTCTTCCGGTTGAAACTGGTTCAGTTAAAAACCGATATTTTGGCCAATGCGAGCGAGACCACAGAGCACTTGCGTGAGGACACGGTGATCGTGCCTGACCCAACGGACCGCGCCACCATCGAGGAAGAACATGCCTTGGAATTGCGGACCCGCGACAGAGAAAGAAAACTGCTCAAGAAAATTCAGCAGTCCATCGGGCAAATTGACAACGGCGAGTATGGCTATTGTGATGAAACAGGTGAACCTATTGGGGTAGGCCGCTTGTTGGCAAGACCCACAGCCACCTTGACCCTGGAGGCACAGCAACGTCGGGAACTGAAGCAAAAAATGTTTGGTGACTGATACAAGCGACACTTTCGTCAAAAGCAGGCCACAACGGGCCTGCTTTTTTTGCGCCTAAATATTCAATAAATCACATTCGATATACTTTGTAAGTACCTAATTCTTAACGTTTTTTTAAAAGAAATACAATGCGAAACATGTTCTAAGTTGTTGATTTTAATGAGAAAACCATATTTGAAGGCTTGCAAGCCAAGAAAATCCTGTTAAAGTGCACAGAAGTGGTATTTAGTGGAAAATAGTGAGATTGATCGCTTATCCACCCATATTCAAGTCACAAGGGGTTTGTTGCCGTGTTTCAAGGTGCGTCATCGTTAAGTTTGGATGCCAAGGGTCGCTTGTCGGTTCCCACGCGGCATCGTGACGTGCTGAGCGCAACGGCGGCCGGTCAACTCACCATCACACGTCACCCGCATGGTTGTTTGATGTTGTTTCCCCGGGTTGAATGGGAAAAATTTCGTGAGCGTGTCGCCGCATTGCCAATGACAGCGCAATGGTGGAAACGAATATTGTTGGGAAACGCCATGGATGTAGAGATGGATGGCACGGGCCGGGTACTTGTTTCGCCCGAGTTGCGCAGCGCCGCACAGATCAGCAAAGAAGTGATGTTGCTGGGCATGGGCACCCATTTTGAGTTATGGGATAAGTCGACTTACGACACCCAAGAGGCCCAGGCCATGCAGGGTGATATGCCCGATGTGTTTCGCGACTTTTCCTTTTAACGTGGAATGGCAACGACTGAATGGGCACACACCACCGTCATGTTGAAGGAGGCGGTAGAGGCGCTGGACGTCCAGGCCGAAGCCACTTATGTCGACACAACCTTTGGCCGAGGCGGGCATGCAAAGCGCATATTGGAAACACTGTCGCTAAAGGGCAAGCTGATCGTCTTCGACAAAGACCCGCAAGCGATTGCGGTGGCGAAATCGATGAACGATCCCAGAATGGAAATTCACCATCAGGGCTTCGCAGCCCTGAGTCAACTGACGAACAGCAGCGTCGCCGGTGTGCTGATGGATCTGGGAGTGAGCTCCCCGCAAATCGACAACCCAGAGCGCGGATTCTCATTTCGCCAGGACGGCCCATTGGACATGCGAATGGACACAAGCCAGGGCCCAAGCGTTCACGAGTGGCTGGGCGTGGCAAGCACCGACCAAATAACTCAGGTGATTCGTGATTATGGAGAAGAGCGATTTGCATCCGGCATTGCCAAAGCCATCGTCGCCAAAAGAGAGGTGGGGCAACTGCCCGCCAGCACTTTGGGCTTGGCAGACTTGGTTGCCACGGTGGTCAAAAAACGCGAGCCAGGTCAAAACCCAGCAACACGGACATTTCAGGCATTTCGAATTTTCATCAACCGTGAACTGCAAGAACTGGAATCGGCGCTGGATGCCAGTTTGCAGGTTCTACAGCCTGGGGGGCGTCTGGTGGTGATCAGCTTTCATTCACTAGAAGACCGCATGGTCAAGCAATTCATCGCCCAGCATGCGAAGGATGTTTATGACCGCAGAGCACCCTTTGCCGTCAATAAAAATTTATCCCTCAAGGCCTTGGGTCGGCAAAGGCCAAGCCAAGAAGAAATCAGTGCCAACCCGCGAAGCCGCAGTGCCATCATGCGCATCGCTCAGAGATTGCCTTTGATGGAGGCAATATGACAAGGGTCAGTGGATTTCTGCTGATGCTGGTGGTATTGAGTGCCTTGTATTTGGTTAGAACCCAATACGAGTCGCGTCGTTTGTATACCGAACTAGACAGAGCCAAGGCGCTCGCCCAAAGACTCGATACAGAACACGACAGATTGGATGTGGAGCGAGGCGCACAAGCCACACCTTTGAGGGTAGAAAAACTTGCCCGCGAGCAAATGCATATGCAAACCATTTCGCCGGCCATCACCCAATATGTGTCTACACAAAAGACAAGCAGCGAAAAAATTTCAGCAAGTACTTCACCCAAGGCGCAACCATGAGCAGCCGCAGCGTGCAGTACTCCACCAATCCCTTGCTCGCAAGCAAGACACCGATTTGGCGAAGTCAGTTCATTGTGGCGGGGATTGCGCTGGGATTCATAGGCTTGGTGGCGCGTGCCGCCTATGTGCAGGTGTTGGATAACAATTTCTTTAAAAAACAAGGTCAGGTGCGGTTCGAGAGAACCTTGGAAATACCTGCCAACCGAGGCAGAGTGCTCGATCGCAATGGACTGATCTTGGCTTCAAGTGTTCCCATGCCCAGCATATGGGCCAGCCCAGAAGAAATTGATGCAAGCCATCCCAAGCTCAAAGAACTTGCTCAATTGCTGGAAGTATCCCCTTCAGAAATTCAAGGAAAAATAAAAGACCAACGACGAAAACATGTATGGCTCAAGCGTCAAGCAGACATGGCCACTGGCAAAAAAATCAAAGAACTTGGCATACGCGGCATCTACACCACCATGGAATACAAGCGCATGTATCCCGAAGGTGAGGCCGCAGCCCATGTTGTTGGATTTACCAATATTGAAAATGTGGGTCAAGAAGGTGTTGAGTTGGCATTCAACAAACATCTGGCGGGTAAAAGTGGCTCACGCCGAGTCATTCACAACGGACACAAACAGGTGATTGAAGGTATTGGGGACGAGATTCCGCCTGAAGATGGCCGCGACCTGCAGCTAAGCATAGACAGCAAAGTTCAGTATTTTGCTTATCAGCGCTTACGTGAAGCGGTCATTGAAAACAAAGCCGCAGCCGGCAGCGTGGTGGTGTTGGATGCGCAATCGGGAGACGTGCTGGCGCTGGCCAACTACCCCAGCTACGCACCTGAAAAGCGCAGTAATTTCAATGCACTTCAGATGCGTAACCGTGCATTGACAGACACCTTTGAACCCGGCTCCACCATGAAGCCATTTGTCATCGCCTTGGCGATGGAAAAAGGCTTGGTCAAAGCTGAAACTCAAATAGATACCGCGCCAGGCAAGCTCAAAATGTACGGCATGACCATCAAAGATGCCCATCCCCATGGGGTCTTGAGTGTGTCAGAGGTCATACAAAAATCGAGCAATATCGGCACAGTCAAAATCGCCATGAAGATGCCGCCTAAAGACATGTGGGAGATGTACACGCAATTGGGGTTTGGTAAAAAACCGCAAGTACCCTTTCCCGGCTCCGTGGCTGGGCGCTTGCGGCCTTACAAAACTTGGCGACCTATGGAACAAGCCACCATGAGTTATGGCTATGGCTTATCCACCAGCTTGTTTCAATTGGCTCAAGCCTATACCGTGTTTGCCCGTGATGGCGAGGTTGTTCCTGTCAGCCTCATCAAGCGAGAAGACAAAGTCGTTGGGGTGCGCGCCATCAGTGCGCAAAACGCTATCGCAGTTCGCAGCATGCTCAATTTGGTCACCGGCCCCGGCGGCACAGCACCCAAAGCACAAACCATGGGCTATTCGGTGGGTGGGAAAACTGGCACAGCCCACAAGCAAGAAGGCAAGGGTTATGCGGACAAAAAATACAGGGGATTTTTTGTGGGCATGGCGCCGATTGAGAACCCCAGAATAGTGGTTGCAGTGATGATTGATGAGCCTACCAACGGTCATTATTTTGGCGGTGAAGTCGCTGCACCGGTGTTCAGTGCAACCGTTCAACAAACATTGCGAATGTTGGGCGTTCAACCGGATATGACAGTCAAGGCTCAAGTGATTGCCAAAGCTGAAGCGGAGTCGTTTTGATGCAAGCCCTGCATACACCGACACAAGCTGCCCAGTGGTTGCGCGAAGCGGTCACGGGTGAGCTTCGTATTGACAGCCGAAAAGTTCAGCAAGGTGATGGGTTTTTGGCTTGGCCGGGCTTGGCCCATGACGCACGCGACTATGTGGCGCAAGCATTAGCCCAAGGTGCAACGGCTTGTTTGGTGGAAGCCGCGGGTGCACATGCATTCACATGGGCACAGGATGAGCCAAAAATCGGCGCCTATACCGATTTGAAGCAGGCCTGTGGACCGATTGCCGATGCGTATTACGAATCTCCCAGCCAGCAACTGCAAATATTGGCAGTCACGGGAACCAATGGAAAAACATCTACCGCATGGTGGCTGTCACATGCGCTCACAAGCGTAGGCAAGCGCTGTACGGTTGTCGGCACATTGGGGATGGGCCAAGGCGATCAGATGCACCCAACGGGCATGACAACGCCGGATCCTGTGCGTTTGCATTCGCAGTTACGTCTATGGGTTGACGACGGCGTGAAGGCTAGTGCCATCGAGGCGTCTTCCATAGGCTTGAGTGAATATCGATTGGAAGGCACGCAAATCAGCGTGGCCATCTTTACCAATTTCACACAAGATCACTTGGACTACCACGCCCATATGGATGGCTACTGGAGGGCCAAAGCAAAATTATTTGCTTGGCCCAAGTTGCCAGCTGCAGTCATCAATATCGATGACCCACAAGGCAAAGCTTTGGTGCAGCAGCTCCTCACGCAAGACAACAAACAAGCACCAGACATTTGGACAGTTTCAGTGCATCAACCGGCAAGACTGCGCGCCAAGGATGTACACAACAGCGGTCATGGATTGCATTTCCAAGTGCAAGAGGGCGAAGAAATTCATTCGCTGCAAACTGACTGGGTTGCTGATTTCAATGTCATCAATGTGCTTGGTGTCATAGCCGCCATGCGGGCGCTTGGGGTGACCCTCGCAGATGCCGTGCAGGCTTGTCGAGGTTTACCTGCCGTGCCAGGGCGTATGCAAAGCATGGGCGGTGTTGACGCACCCTGTGTGGTGGTCGACTATGCCCACACCCCCGATGCATTGTTGCAAGCGCTGAAAGCCTTGCGCCCCATGACCAGCGCACGCAAAGGCGAGTTGCACTGTGTCTTTGGATGTGGGGGAAACCGCGATACAAGCAAACGCGCACCTATGGCCAAAGTGGCAGAAGCATTCGCTGACCACATGGTGTTCACCAGTGACAACCCACGCAACGAAGATCCTGAGCAGATTATTCAAAGCATGGTGGCGGGTCTGTGCAACACCGCAAAACTGGCAGTGTGTATTGACCGCGCGCAGGCCATTGCGCAAACGATTGCACAAGCCAAGCCGCAAGATGTGATCTTGATTGCGGGCAAAGGACATGAAACCTATCAGGAAATAGGTGCCGCACGCTTGAGTTTCTCTGACGCGGCGCATGCCATGGCTGCTTTGAAATTGCGAGGTGGGGTATGAGTCAAGAGCTCAATATCACGCTGGGGCAATTGCATGCGTGGTTGCCACAAAGTCGCTTGATCGGAGACGCCAAAACTGTGTTTTTAAGATTGCACACCGACACGCGCACGCTGAGTCAAGGCGATTTGTTTGTGGCCCTTAAAGGTGAGCGATTCGATGGACACGATTTTTTAGCTCAATTAAAAGGTCTAGGCATTTCTGCAGCCATCGCCACACGTGGTTTGGCAGAAGCGGGACTGATGGGTTTAGAGGTCAAAGATACACGCTGGGCCCTGGGGCGAATTGCCCAAGCATGGCGCGCGCAGTTTTCCTTGCCGTTGATTGCGGTCACTGGAAGCAACGGCAAAACCACTGTCACCCAAATGATTGCCAGTATTTTGAACGCTTGGCACGGCAAGGATGCGCTGGCAACCCAAGGTAATTTCAATAATGACATTGGTGTTCCATTGACACTTTTGAGACTGCAGCATCACCATCGCAGCGCCGTGGTTGAACTGGGCATGAACCATGCGGGTGAGATTGCCGAACTTGCATCCTTGAGCATGCCCAACGTGGCATTGGTGAATAACGCGCAGCGTGAGCATCTTGAATTTATGCACAGCGTACAAGCCGTGGCGACTGAAAACGGCGCGGTTCTTTCTGCTTTGCCCGCACAAGGTGTTGCCGTATTTCCAGCCGATGATTTTTACGCCACGGTGTGGCGAGACTTGGCTGCTGGAAAAGAGGTGATCAGTTTTGGTCGCAACGCAAAGTCGGATGTCCATCTCTTGAGCAGCACTTGGGTTGACCAGTATTGGCAGCTAAGTGTGCATACGCCGCTTGGCCCATTGACAACAAATTTATCGGTAGCGGGTGAGCACAATGTTCACAACGCACTGGCTGCCATCAGCTGTGCGCTAGCCGCCAAAGTGCCTTTGAATCTGATTGAAAAAGGATTGGCTGCTTTTGAACCTGTCGCAGGAAGATCGCGTTCCTTGGTATTGACTTTGCACAACCGACAGCTGGTACTCATTGACGACAGTTACAACGCCAACCCGGACTCGGTTCGCGCTGCCATTGATCTCTTGGCACAGTCGCCTGAACCCCGCGTATTGGTGCTAGGGGACATGGGGGAGGTGGGAACCCAAGGACCAGAATTTCATGCTGAAGTTGGACGCTACGCACAAGCCAGCGGTATCGAGCACCTCATCACTTTAGGTGAGCTGAGTCGACATGCAGCCAAAGTCTTCTCCAATGCAAGACATTGTCAAACCATCGATGAAGTCTATGCACAAGTACAAGCCCATCTGCCGGTTGTCGCAACCGTGCTCGTTAAAGGTTCGCGTTTCATGCGCATGGAACGCGTGGTTCAAGCAGTCCAGTCTTGGGTCAATACACAAGCATCTTCTGCCGCGGAGACATCATGTTCTTGAGCTTGGCCCAGTGGCTACAGGCCATGTCACCCGACTATGGATTTTTACGGGTATTTCAATACCTGACATTCAGAGCAGTCATGGCGGCAATGACCGCACTGCTGATGGGTTTGATAGCGGGCCCTTTTGTGATTCGAAAATTAGCAGAGCTCAAAATAGG
>CAMBXY010000034.1 GCA_945871945.1 Bordetella parapertussis | reverse complement strand
TGCGGCTGTTACGGCCTGCTCGGCCTCCGAGTTCAAGGCTTTGGCTTACACCATCAATGACGCGCAACAGCGAGAAGAGCGCGCTAAAGAATGGCTCAACAAAAATGGCAAGTCTTGCCCTCTCGATCAAATAGAAATTATCTTAAGCAACCAAGCTGTTTGGTTGGGCACGGCAGACACGCCTGTCATCATCTCTGCCATTGAAAACATTTATAAGCAGAAAAAAGCCGCTGCACAAGAACTTGCCAATGTAGTGGCTAAGCCCAAAGGCAACGCTAACAATAAGTAATGGTTTTGCATGCTTATCCCCAATAATCTCCCTCAGACATATATTATTTTTCTAATAATTATTTAGACCCACACATCCACTTCGCTGCCCAGCGTGTCAATGGCATTTTGGTCTTTGTTTTTCAGGGTTTTGAGTTCCACGGAATTCATATCTAATCGGGGGGCGGATTTAGGGATTTCTTCAGCCACCATGGTCAAGGGACTGCTAACAGCCGAAGTTTTTTTAATAGCGACTTGAGCCCTGTTCATGGGGCGATTCATACTGACGCTGGTGATTTTCATGGCAGATCTCCCTCACAAGGAAATATATAAACTCATATCGTGTTTAAGGAATCGGTGCGAAAGACGATAAGTTAAATTATCCCCACTGAATTCCCATTGGATGTCAAATTTACTTTCAATTCAATTTTTTCACAGGGGGCGACTGCCTACCTGCCTTTTCCTGTCTTTTGTCAGTGCAACGCTTTTGTTCTCTCAGGCAGCACAAGCTCAGGGTAAAAAATCAGGCGGCTCATGCCTTTCCAGCGAATTCAAAGCCATCGCTTATGCCACCAACGATGCTGAATCACGAGAAAAAAATGCCCTAGATTGGCTTGCGAGGGTAAACAAGAGTGACTGTTCAATCAGTGAGGTTAGTGCCATTTACAACAATGCATCAGTTTGGTTGGGCACAGCAAATACACCAAGGGTTTACCAAGCCATCAGTGCCTTGGCAAAAAATTCAAGGTCCTTGGATACAGAAACTGTCAGCCGGACCAACCCCTCAACGCAATCGACTACGCCATCCAGTGGTGATATCTCAACCACGCAAAGGGCTAAGCGGTCAGTAGCCAAGAAAGCGGATGACCCAGTTGCGGTCAGCCCGACCAGCAGTTTGAGGGAAAGTGAAATCAATCAATGCTTGCCTAATGAGATAGCAACATGGAATGACGGGGCTAAGGACAGCAAAATGATCAATCCTCAAATGACGTATGTGTATGACCATCAAGGCGCACCCGAAGGGATCAGCGAGGAATCCGTTGTCGAGCTTTTACAAAGGTCATCTGCCGCCTGGGATCAGTGCGGTGGACAAAATACAGTGGTTCTAAAGCGTGATGTGGCGCCAGCGACAGCAGGACTGAAGATTGCAACTCAATGGAACGATGACGATAAATTGGGCACCATAGGATTAGCCAACATCACCAAGAAAACCTTGACCCTAAGCCCAGAAGCGTTTCTCAATCTTAGAAAAAAGAACGCCAATCGAAATTTATTGGAAACTTTACAAATGGTGGTTTCACATGAAATCGGACATTTCCAAGGTTTGACTGCACATTCCAAGCGCTGCGTCGATGTGCTGTCGTATTACACCAGCGGTACGGGGGAAAAATGTCTTATCCGAAACAATGGGGTGCTACCGACCGATATAGAGTACCGTTCCCAATTACCCACCGCGTGTGATATCAAACGATGCCGTGCAGCCAACGGTCAAAAGGATTGATTGCTTTTGCAGTTCTTCGCAAAGCCTTTTTGTGCGTGTATCAAGCACCCACAACATAAAGGTTAAAAAGAAAAAAACCAAACCTCTTTGGAATGTAATGGCTTTTAAATAATGGTGCCGATTATCGGATTCGAACTGATGACCTACCGCTTACAAGGCGGTTGCTCTACCAACTGAGCTAAATCGGCGTGAGGGGTATTCTAACCACACCCTAAAAGAAAAAAAGTTTATTTGATTCGCTTGAGATGCGGTTTTGTTCCAGAGGTGCTGGGCTTGCTTGGTTGATTCGGGTCCGTAGGTTCATCAGCGTCTTGGCTTTGCTGCGGAGGTGCCGCACTCAAACTCATCACAGGTTTAATGCTTGAGACCAAGGTCTTGGGCACTGCTTCTTCTACAACGCCGTTGTTTGAAGCAGGTGCGGGGAAAGACATTCCTTGCCCGTTTTCACGGGCATAAATGGCAATCACCCTGCCCACTGGAACGCTGATTTCTCTGGCTACACCACCAAATCTGGCTTTGAACACAACAAACTCATTTCCCAGTTGCAAACTGCTGGTTGCGTCAAAGCTGATGTTGAGAACAATTTCACCGTTATTCACATACTCTCTAGGCACCTGAACTGTGTCATCAACCAAGACCGCAATATAGGGCGTGAGCCCGTTGTCGGTGCACCATTCGTGCAAAGCACGAACCAGGTAAGGACGCGTAGAAGAAGACTGAGAAATATTGATCATGTTTGAAGCTTATTTGCGCATCACCTTCTCTGAAGGCGTTAATGCTTCGATGTAGCCAGGGCGAGAAAAAATACGCTCTGCATATTTCAACAAAGGTGCTGCGTTCTTGGACAAATCGATGCCGTAATGGTCTAGGCGCCACAGCAAAGGTGCGATCGCTACGTCAAGCATAGAAAAATTGTCTCCCAGCATGAATTTGTTTTTCAAAAACACGGGCGCCAGCTGCGTCAATCTGTCACGGATATGCGAGCGGGCTTTTTCAAGCGCCTTTTCATTGGCCTTTTGGGTACGCGATTCGATCGTAACGACATGCGTGAAAAGTTCTTTTTCAAAATTCAATAAAAACAAACGCACACGGGCTCGGTCTACAGGGTCGCCGGGCATCAACTGGGGATGAGGAAACCGCTCATCAATGTATTCGTTAATGATGTTGGACTCATACAAAATCAAATCGCGCTCAACCAAGATGGGCACTTGCCCATACGGATTCATGACATTGATGTCTTCAGGTTTGTTATAGAGATCAACATCGCGGATTTCAAAGTCCATGCCTTTTTCAAACAGCACAAAACGACATCTATGAGAAAAGGGACAGACTGTCCCAGAGTACAAAACCATCATGAGATAGGCTCCTAAAAGGCTAAGGGGTTAATGGGCTAGCCAAGGCCCATTGTATGAACCCGCGCGAAGCGGGTTTAAATCACCGTCAAATCAGCGAATATCTTTCCAATAAGAAGCATTCAATCGCCAAGCAATGACCATGAAGATCAGTAAAAAAAGCATCACCCAAACGCCGATTTGAACGCGGCTGTTTTGATTTGGCTCAGCCATCCATTGCAAGTAATTAACCAAGTCACCCATGGCCTCATCGTACTCACGCGGCGTCATTTTTCCTGGGCTAACCTGTTCCCAGCCCTTCAGCGCCTGAGTGGTGTGTCCATGCTGTTCAACATCTTCAAACACGGGGCGACGCTGGCCTTGCAACTCCCATAAAACATGGGGCATACCGACATTGGGATAAGCTAAATTGTTCCAGCCGGTTGCTTTGCTGTCATCGCGGTAATAGGTACGCAAATAGGTGTAGATATAGTCTGCCCCTGTTCCGCCACTGCCTGAACGCGAACGGGCGATGAGTGTTAAATCGGGAGGGTTGCCACCAAACCAATCCTTGCCTTGTTTGGCGTCCATGCTGATCTTCATGGTGTCGCCCACTTTATCGGTGGTGAAAAGCAAGTTGTCTTTAATTTGCTTTTCTGTCAAGCCAATGTCCTTGAGTCGGTTAAACCGCATGTAGGCTGCTGCGTGGCAGTTCAAGCAGTAGTTGACAAAAATTTTGGCACCATTTTGCAAGGCGCTTAAATCATTGAGTTTGTTGGGTGCTTTATCCCAAGGAATGCTGTCGGTGCTGGCAAAAGCGGGCAAGGCCATGCCCAAAACCACAGATACAGCAATTAGAAATTTTTTCATGACTGAATGCTCCAGGTTCGCTCAGTGCGCCACAAAGTTGACACGATCGGGAACCGGTTTGGTCTGACCCAAGGTACTCCACCAAGGCATCAACAAAAAGAAACCAAAATAATAAAAGGTACCCAATTGGGACAGACGCTCGCCAACAGCAGAGGGCGGTTGAATACCCAAATAGCCCAGAATAAAGAAGTTAACCACAAAGATGGCATACAAATAAACATGCCAATCTGGGCGGAAACGAATCGACTTGACCTCACATCTGTCTAGCCACGGCAAGAAAAACAAAATCACTACCGCACCACCCATGACGACCACGCCCCAGAACTTGGCTTCAATTGCCCACAATAAAGCAACACCCACCACAGCAGACCCAATCACCACAGCTTTAAGCGTGTTGCTGATGTTGGCGCGGGTCGCCCCCAAGTAAGCGGCCGCCAAAACACAGAAGATCAGCGCATACATCATCTCTGGCGTAATAGCGCGAAGCATGGAGTAGTAAGGCGTGAAGTACCAAACCGGCGCGATGTGCGCAGGCGTTTTCAAAGGGTCGGCTGGAATGAAGTTGTTGTATTCCAAAAAGTAGCCGCCAAGCTCTGGGGCGAAAAAGACGATCGCGCAAAACACCAGCAAAAAGCCTGTCACACCCACAATATCGTGGACGGTGTAGTAGGGGTGAAAAGGGATGCCGTCCAAAGGTCTGCCTTGCTCGTCTTTGTGGGCTTTGATCTCTACGCCATCGGGGTTGTTGGAACCCACTTCATGCAAAGCAATGATGTGAGCGACCACCAAACCCAACAGCACCAAAGGCACAGCAATCACATGGAAAGCGAAGAATCTGTTCAAGGTGGCGTCACCCACCACATAGTCACCGCGAATGAGCAAAGCCAAATCTGGGCCTATCAAAGGAATGGCCGAGAACAAATTCACAATCACTTGTGCGCCCCAATAAGACATTTGTCCCCAAGGCAGCAAGTAACCCATGAAGGCTTCGCCCATCAAGGCCAAAAAGATGGCGCAACCAAAGAGCCAAACCAACTCACGTGGTTTTCTGAAGGAACCGTAAATCAGGCCACGGAACATATGCAAATAGACCACGACAAAAAATGCCGAAGCACCGGTGGAATGCATGTAGCGAATCAACCATCCGTAGGGCACATCGCGCATGATGTATTCCACTGAGGCAAAGGCCAAGGCTGCATCTGGCTTGTAATGCATCGTTAAAAATATACCAGTGACGATTTGAATGACCAGCACCAACAAGGACAAAGCACCGAAGAAATAAAAGAAATTGAAGTTTTTAGGGGCGTAATATTCGCTTAGGTGCTCTTTGTACAACTTAGACAAAGGGAAGCGGTTGTCAATCCAAGTCAATGCCTTTTCAGACATGGGTGCATCAGCAGCGATTTCTTTAAATTCAGCCATGGTTTTATCAAGCCTTCTTATCTTCACCAATCAGCAAGCGAGTGTCTGAAAGGTACATATGGGGGGGGATTTCCAAATTGTCTGGGGCAGGTTTGTTCTTGTAAACACGTCCCGCCATGTCGAATGTAGAGCCATGACAGGGGCATAAAAAACCACCCTGCCAATCATCGGGCAATGACGCCTGTGGCCCCATTTGGAACTTGTCGCTAGGCGAACACCCTAGGTGCGAGCAAATGCCAACGCCCACGAAAAATTCAGGTTTGATGGATCTGACTTGGTTTCGTGCATATTCCGGTGTGAGCTCTGTAGGGTTGCGCTGGGACTCTGGATCGGCCAGTTGCGCCTCTACTTTTTTCAAAGCGTCGAGTTGTTCGGGCGTGCGGCGAATAATCCATACGGGTTTGCCACGCCACTCAACAGTCAATTTTTCGCCTGGTTTGATTGCCCCGATATCAACTTCGACCGCTGCGCCCGCCGCTTTGGCTCTCTCGGAGGGGTTGAAAGAACTGACAAAAGGCACTACAGCAGCAACGCCGCCAACTGCACCAACACAACTCGAAGTGATTAGCCACGTTCGTTTGCTGGTGTCTACAGTGGTTTCACTCATGGAAGACCTCAAAAGTAAGATTTGTTTTTCGCAAAGTCGTAAATTCTAACCGAGCCCACTAAACTCAAAGCCCCCAGCAAAACTGCTTTTTTTATAACTATTTTATTTTTAAAATAAATGTTAAATTAGTACTTTAATATTTAATTAAGAGGATTTTATGTTTAAAGAGTTCAAAGAGTTTGCTGTTAAGGGCAATGTGATCGATTTGGCTGTGGGCGTCATCATTGGCGCGGCATTTGGAAAAATCGTTGAATCCTTGGTGGTTGACATGATCATGCCGGTCATTTCCGCCCTGTTTGGGCAAATGGATTTTTCAAGCTATTTTTGGGTTCTGGGCTCTGTTCCAGACTCAGTCCCTAGAACGCTAGAGGCCTTGCGCAAAGCTGGTGTGCCTGTGTTGTCTTATGGCAATTTCATTACGGTTGCCATCAACTTCCTGATTTTGGCTTTCGCAATTTTTTTGATGATCAAACAACTGCAGCGTTTGAAAAATAACGAAGCCTCTGGCCAAGCACCTGTGAACGCGCCAACACCTGAAGAAGTTTTGCTGCTCAGGGAAATTCGCGATCAACTGCAAAAAAATTAAACCTGGTGGCTGCCCCCTTATCAAGGCTGAACTTTGGCCGCTTTAAGTGCAGCCAGCAAACTTCGGGGGTCAGCCAAACCTTTGTCAGCAATATCAAAAGCTGTGCCGTGGTCGGGGCTGGTTCGCACAAAAGGCAGGCCCAGGGTTTGATTAACGCCCTCTTCTAAGCCCAAAAACTTCACCGGTATCAGTCCTTGGTCGTGGTACATGGCAACCACCACATCCGTGTCTTTTTGGCCATGTTCGCTGTGCGCATGCATAAAAACAGTGTCAGGCGAATAAGGCCCTCTCACATTCAAGCCAAGCGCTTGGGCTTTTTCAATGGCCGGTGAAATGAAGCGTATCTCTTCTTCCCCAAACAACCCTTCTTCTCCCGCATGGGGATTGAGCCCCGCCACGCTCATGCGCGGCGCATAGCCATAGAACTTAAGCCAACTGTCGTGCGTAACTTGAAATGTTTGGAGCAGATTTTCCAGCGTGACCGCCTCAATGGCTTTTCGCAAAGGCAGGTGAATGCTGACAAGCACCACCCGCAAGCCTGGGCAGGACAACATCATGCGCACCGGCAGGCCACTGACCGGTAAACCCATATGCGCGGCCACAAGAGACTGCAACATTTCAGTGTGCCCAGGAAACGCCTCGCCGCTTAATTGCAAAGCCTTTTTGTTCAGTGGTGCTGTCACGATAGCGGCAACTTCGCCGCTTAAGGCCGCTTGCGTGGCGGATCGGATGGCCGCGGCGGCCATCGCGCCCGCTTGGGCACTGACTTGGCCCATGGCAATGACATGCGACTGTCCGCATTGAATCACGGGTAACTGGTGCACCAAGCTTTGCCCAGCTTGGGCCACATCACTGACAGACACACATTCCAAACGCCGCGGCAAAAGAGACGCCAGATGGGTCAACTGTCTTTGCAGAGTGGGCACATCGCCAAAGACACAACACCCTTGCATCAACTCGGGCGAAAGTGCAAAGGCTTTGATGATGATTTCGGGGCCAATGCCCGCTGGGTCGCCCATGGTGATGGCAACGGCTTGCGAGCGGGGTTGTGAAGTGTCCATTGACATCAAGCTGGGTTGTCGATGTCAATAAAGGTATGTGTCAAGCCCAGTTGATCTGCCAGATACGCACCCAGCGCAGGCGCACCATAGCGCTCGGTGGCATGGTGGCCGCAGGCATAAAAGCCAACACCTGTCTCGCGTGCCAAATGCGCTTGCGGCTCGGAAATTTCGCCAGTGATGAATGCGTCTATGCCTTGGGCAATCGCTTCTTCAAACAAGTTTTGTGCACCCCCCGTGCACCAAGCGATGCGCCTAAGCGGACGGTGTGGGTCGGGCACAACCGATACAGGCGTTTTGCCAAGCCGGCTGTGCAGCAACTGCGTCAAAGCCGCCGCATTTTCAATAGGTATTTGCGGTTGACCGATAAAGCCCAAACCCTGCTCACCGAAAGTACCGTCTACGCGAAACCCCACATGATTGGCCAGTTGGGCGTTGTTACCCAAAGAGGCGTGGGCGTCCAGTGGCAGGTGATAGGCCAGCAAATTGATATCGTGCGCGAGCAGCAAAGCCAAACGTGATTTAAGCCAACCGGTGACACTGCCGGTTTGGTTACGCCAAAACAAGCCATGGTGGACCAGCAAGGTATCTGCACCCGCATCGATGGCGGTTTGAATAAACGCCAAACTGGCGGTCACACCTGAAGCTATGGTTTGAATTCGCGGGCGACCCTCAACCTGCAAACCGTTGGGGCAATAGTCTTTGAACTGTTCGGGCTTGAGCAAACCATCACAAAGCGCCAGCAATGCAGTGCGCTCAACCATATCAGCGCCGCTCAGCCCGAACTTTGGGGCGCTGCAAAGGGGTCACCGACAGAACTTGCTCTTGCTCTTTGCGCAAAATTTTCAGCTCAGCATTGACGCCAGGCTTGAGCAATGAGACTTGAGCCAACAGCTCTGCCACATTGCGAACGCCGTGGTCGTTGACAGCCAGCAACATATCGCCTGGGCGAACACCCGCCTTGAAGGCAGGGCCAGTCTGCAGCACGCCTGTGATGATGACACCCTCTTGACGACTCACGTTAAAGGTTTGCGCCAATTCTGGGGTGAGTTCAGTGGGTTCGACGCCAATCCAGCCACGGGTGACCAAGCCGTCTTTGACTATGCCTTCAAGCACTTGCTTGGCTATGCTCACGGGAATAGCAAAGCCAATGCCCATGCTGCCGCCCGATTTGGAATAAATCGCGGTGTTGATGCCCAGCAAATTGCCCTGAACATCGACCAAGGCACCACCCGAGTTGCCGGGGTTGATGGCAGCGTCGGTTTGTATGAAGTTTTCGAAGGTGTTGATGCCCAACTGGTTGCGCCCCAGTGCAGAAATGATGCCACTGGTAACGGTTTGTCCTACGCCAAAGGGGTTGCCTATGGCCAAGACAACATCGCCAACCTGAAGTTGTTCGGAGTTGTTCAAAACCATCACGGGTAAATTATCAAGATTGACTTTGAGCACAGCCAAATCGGTTTCGGGGTCGGTGCCTATGACTTTGGCTTTCGCACGCCGCCCATCATTGAGCATCACCAAAATTTCATCTGCAGTTTCCACCACATGGTTGTTGGTGAGTATGTATCCCTGCGGGCTGACGATGACGCCACTGCCTAAGCCTGCTTGGGAAGAATCATCTTGATCGCCAAAAAAATAGCGGAACCAAGGGTCTTTGTTTTTCTCCAGCGCAGATTTTTGGGAGGTGTTGATGCTGACCACTGCGGGAGAAGCTTTTTTGGCGGCAAAACTTAAGCTGCCGGCACTGACAACTGAGGAAGTGCCGCTGGGGGCAACCTCAAAAACCTGTAAATTCGAGTTCCACGAAGGACGCTGCAACCATTCCGGCTTGAGGGTAATCAAGACGAACCAAACCGCCACCAGCACGGTGACTGTTTGTGAAAACAGTAACCATAAGCGCCTCATGATGTAGGCGAATCGCTCCCCTTGGACTCATCGGGAGCCTGGGTATGGCGGATAAAAATTTGCGCAGCCCAAATACCAACTTCATAAAGTATGCACATAGGTATGGCCAAGGCCAGTTGTGAGACCACATCGGGCGGCGTCACTACCGCAGCAATGATGAAAGCCAGCACGATGAAATAGGATCGAAAGGCCTTGAGTTTTTCGATACTCACCACTTTCATGCGGGCCAATACGATGACCACAATCGGTACTTCAAACGCCAAGCCAAAGGCCACAAACATGGTCAACACAAAGCTAAGGTAGGCCTCAATATCAGGCGCAGCGGTGATGCTCTTGGGTGCAAAGCTTTGGATGAACTTGAACACCTGACCAAAGACAAAAAAGTAACAAAACGCCACTCCAATGAAAAAAAGCATGGTGCTGGAAAATACCAAAGGCAACACCAGTTTTTTTTCATGCATGTACAAACCAGGCGCTATAAATGCCCAACCTTGGTAAAGCACCACCGGCAAGGCGATCAAAAACGCGGTCATCAGCATGATTTTCAATGGCACCAAAAACGGCGAGATGACCGAAGTGGCAATCAATCGGGTGCCCTCGGGCAACTGGGCCACCAGCGGGGCGGCCAAAAAATCGTAAAGCAGGGCTGGGCCCGGGTAGAGGCTTAAAACAACACACACCAGTGCCACGGCAATGGTGGCCTTGACCAAGCGATCGCGCAACTCCTTGAGGTGATGCACAAAGGGCTGTTCAGTCCCGCTCAGTTCGTCGGTATCTTTGCTAGAGGAATCAGCCATAAGGGGTCAGTGGTTGTCCATGCCAGAGGGCGGGCGAAAACGCGCAACCCTTGCCGCACCCGACAAAGCGCGGGTACGAACGCCTTGGCGAGATTTGTACCACTGCGGCGTGGCCGAGCGCTTGATACGCCAGTTTTTACCAGGGTGCTGATAACTCGGCAGCGGGGGTGTCCATTGGTAGGGAATGATGGGCTTGTAGCCATCTTCTGCTTGACCCGCCATGTCCAAACTGGCCACACCTTCGTTAAGCTTGGTGGTTGCATTGAGCACATTTTGCTGAACGCTGCTCAGGGTGTTGTCCATGGTTTCCTTCATTTTCTTAAGGTCTTCCATGTCCATGGAACGATTCACCTCGGCCTTGACATCGGACACATAACGTTGCGCTTTACCAATCAGGGTGCCTATGGTTCTGGCCACTCTGGGCATCTTCTCAGGGCCGATCACCACCAGTGCGACGGCACCGATCAAGGCCAACTTTGAGATGTCCAGGTCAAACATGGCTTAAGGCTTTTGTTTGGCTTCGACGTCGATGGGCGCTTTGTCTGCGTTGGGTGTTGCGTTAGCGGCAACTTGCTGCGCAGGCGCTTGGGTGGTGTCTTCGGGCGCAGCCGAGCCGTCTTTCACACCGTCCTTAAAGCCCTTGACAGCGCCACCGAGGTCGGCACCGATGTTTTTGAGTTTTTTGGTGCCGAACACCAAAACTATGATTAAGAGCACGATTAACCAATGCCAAATTGAAAATGATCCCATGGGATGCTCCTGAATGAAGTAACAGAATTCTAGTCTTAGCCGCGAAACCATGGGCGCGGACCGCCCAAGACATGCCAATGCAGGTGGTGAACCTCTTGGCCGCCCTCAGCTCCGGTGTTGGTCAGCAAGCGAAAACCCCCTTCAGGGTAGGGATTCACACCTTCTTGCAAAGCCAGTTGCGGCACCTTGATAAGCATGCGCCCGAGCAGCGCGGCATGCTCTTCGCCCACCTGTGCCATGGATGGAATATGCAATTTAGGAATCACCAAAAAATGCACAGGCGCCCAAGGGTTGATGTCATGGAAGGCAAAAATTTCTTCGTCTTCATAAACTTTTTTGCTGGGTATTTGCCCAGCAACAATTTTGCAAAAAATACAGTGGGGATCGGTGTGCATGCTTGGGTTCTCTGAAAAAAATTATTCGGCGCCTGCTTCACGGGCCTGCGCTTTGCGTAAGGCTTTCTCTTCCAAACCGCTCAAACCCTCGCGGCGCGACAACTCTTGCAGCACGTCTTCGGGGGTCAGGCCGTAATGCGCCAGCGCCACCAAGCTGTGAAACCACAGATCGGCCATTTCGCCCACCAACTTGTGTGGGTCGCCGCCGTGGTCAAGGTCTTTAGCGGCCATCACCACTTCGGTAGCCTCTTCGCCAATTTTCTTCAAAAATGCGTCGGGGCCTTTGTGCAGCAAACGCGCCACATAGCTGGTGCCGGGGTCGCCTCCGTTGACCGTTTTGCGGCTTTCAATCACGGCGGCCAATCGGGCCAAGGTGTCGTCTGAGCTCATAGGTGGGTTTTGTAAATGGTGGCGGGGTCTTGCAAAACCGGCTCGACGCTCAGCCATTGGCCGCCGTCAGGACTGGTTTGCCAGCGTTGGTAAAAGCAGCTGTGCCGCCCGGTGTGGCATGCGATGCTGGGGTCGTGACCGGTTTGGGTGACGCTGAGCAAAATCACGTCGTTGTCGCAATCGAGCCGGATGTCGTGCACAGTTTGCACATGGCCGGACTCTTCGCCCTTGAACCACAGCTTGCTGCGCGAGCGACTGAAATACACCGCGCGGCCGAGTTCAGCGGTTTTTTGCAAGGCCTCGCGGTTCATCCACGCAAACATCAGCACATCTTTGCTGCCCTGCTCTTGCGCGATGAC
>CAMBXY010000033.1 GCA_945871945.1 Bordetella parapertussis | reverse complement strand
CGCTTAAGTTCACGCGGATCAAAATAATCATATTCAATGGCGTAGCCGGGGCGCAAAATATGCGCCGCTTCCAAGCCTGCTATCGAGCGAACCAGGGCCAGTTGCACATCAAAAGGCAGGCTGGTGGATATGCCGTTGGGGTAATACTCTTCGGTGGTCAAGCCCTCGGGCTCTAGAAAAATTTGGTGGCTGGCTTTATCTGCAAACCGATTGACCTTGTCTTCCACACTGGGGCAATACCGCGGGCCCACACCATCTATCTTGCCGGTGAACATGGGGCTTCGGTCGAAGCCCGAACGAATGATGTCGTGGGTTTGCGCATTGGTGTGGGTAATCCAGCAAGACCTTTGGTCTGGGTGCATATCAGCGCGACCCATGAAACTGAACACCGGCATTTGCGCGGACTCACCGCCCAACATACCGTCACCCGCCTGCTCTGTGCATTTAGAAAAATCGATGCTTTTGCCGTCTATGCGTGGCGGTGTGCCCGTCTTCAATCGGCCCTGGGGTAAGCGCAGCTCTTTGAGGCGCGCGGACAGCCGGCCGGCTGGCGGATCTCCAGCACGACCCGCGGCGTAGTTGTCTAGGCCGACATGGATCTTTCCATCCAAAAAAGTGCCCGCAGTTAAAACCACTGTCTTGGCACGAAAGCAGATGCCCACTTGCGTTGTAGCGCCCACCACCCTTGAGCCCTCAATCATCAGGTCGTCAACCGCTTGCTGAAACAGCCAAAGATTGGGCTGGGTTTCCAGCCGGCGACGAACCGCTGCCTTATAAAGTACACGGTCAGCTTGGGCGCGCGTGGCACGAACTGCTGGGCCTTTGGAGCGATTCAGAATTCGAAACTGAATACCCGCTTGATCGGTGGCCAAAGCCATGGCGCCGCCCAAAGCATCCAGCTCTTTCACCAAATGGCCTTTGCCAATACCGCCTATGGACGGGTTGCAGCTCATCTGGCCCAAAGTTTCAATGTTATGGGTAAGCAACAAGGTGCGACAACCCATGCGTGCCGATGCCAATGCGGCTTCCGTGCCCGCATGACCGCCGCCTACCACCAACACATCAAAACTTTCTGGATAAAGCATTCATGCCTTTTGTAAAACCATCGATTTTATGGCCTGCAATGGGCGCTTGCGCCATACGTGAACCTAAGGTAAACCATGGACTTGCCATCCAAGCCACAGCCAAACTAGCACTCAAACGTCGATATTGCCCGCGCGCAAAGCGTTGGTTTCGATGAAAACGCGTCGCGGTTCAACCTCGTCGCCCATCAACATGGTGAAGACACGATCTGCTTCAATCGCGTCATCGATTTGCACACGCAGCAAACGGCGAACCGCCGGATCCATGGTGGTTTCCCACAACTGCGCCGGGTTCATCTCGCCCAAGCCTTTGTAGCGCTGGCGAGCAGTCGCGTTTTCGGCTTGACCAATCAGCCACTTCATGGCCTGGCGGAAATCGCTGATTTTTTCTTCCTTGCGACGCTCACCCTCACCGCGCTCTATGCGCGCACCTTCTCCTAGCAAGTCTCTGAAGGTGGTGGCCGCTTCAGCCAAGGCGGCGTAATCAGCACCATGCACAAAGTCTTGGGTAATCAAACTGCTCTTGACATTGCCATGGTGATGGCGGCTCAAGCGCAAAATAGGTTTGTCGCTGCGCACATCAAACTCAGCCGCCACTTCCGAGCCGCTGCCCAGTTCGCGCAACTTCAGTTGCAAGGCAGCTGCGCTGGTTTGCGCTTGATCTAAGCTGTCTAGGTTCAGAGATACCCCATCAGCCATGCCGCGCAATGCCTCGGCGTCCATGATGCTGCTCAAGCGTGAAATAACAGCTTCAGCCACTTGGTGCTTGCGCGCCAATTCATTCAAGGTGTCGCCCGTCAGGGTTTGCGAGTTAGCGCCTCCCGTATGCAAGCTCGCGTCTTTAAGGGCCACTTTAAGCAAGAACAAATCGAGAGCCAACTGATCTTTCAAATACTGTTCTTCCTTTCCCACCTTGACTTTGTACAAGGGGGGTTGCGCAATATAGATATGGCCACGTTCGACCAACTCGGGCATTTGTCGATAAAAGAAAGTCAGCAACAGCGTGCGGATGTGCGCGCCGTCTACATCCGCATCGGTCATGATGATGATGCGGTGGTAGCGCAGTTTGTCGATATTAAAGTCGTCCGTGCCTGATTTACCCGACTCGGCGCTTACTTTGCCAATGCCGGTGCCAAGTGCAGTGATGAGAGTCAAGATTTCATTGCTGGTGAGGAGCTTTTCATAACGCGCTTTTTCCACGTTCAAAATTTTCCCGCGCAGAGGCAAAATCGCTTGAAACTTTCTGTCCCGCCCTTGCTTGGCAGAACCACCAGCCGAGTCGCCCTCAACGATGTAGATTTCACACAGTGCGGGGTCTTTCTCTTGGCAGTCGGCCAACTTGCCGGGCAAACCCATGCCATCCAGCACACCTTTGCGCCGCGTCATCTCTCGCGCTTTGCGCGCTGCCTCGCGGGCACGCGCAGCATCAATGATCTTGCCGCAAATCATCTTGGCATCGTTGGGGCGCTCTTGCAAATAGTCACCCAGCACCTTGCCCACAATATCCTCTACAGGCGCGCGAACCTCGCTAGACACCAGCTTGTCTTTGGTTTGGCTGCTGAACTTGGGCTCGGGCACTTTGACCGACAAAACGCAACACAAACCTTCACGCATATCGTCGCCAGTCACCTCTACTTTGGCCTTTTTTGCAAACTCGTGTTCTTCAATGTATTTGTTAATCACCCGCGTCATTGCCGCCCGCAGGCCGGTTAAATGCGTACCGCCATCGCGTTGCGGAATGTTGTTGGTAAAACACAGCACGCTCTCGTTGTAGCCATCGTTCCATTGCATGGCAACTTCAACGCCAATATGGGTACCAGGGATGCCGCCATAGGTTTCTGCAGGGCGCTCGCCCTCGGCATAAAAAGCATTGGGGTGAAGAATTTTTTTGCCCGCGTTAATGAACTGCACAAAACCCGCCACACCGCCCGCACCCGAGTAGTCGTCGTTTTTGCCGGTACGCTCATCCATTAAACGTATACGCACACCATTGTTCAAATAACTGAGTTCACGCAGTCGCTTGCTTAAGATTTCATAATGGAAATCATGGTTTTGCGTAAAAATATCGGTGTCAGGTAAGAAATGCACCTCGGTACCGCGTTTGTCAGTGTCACCAGTAACTCGCATGGGCGAAACTTCAACCCCATCAACCAATTCAATTAGACGGTTTTGCACAAAGCCCTTAGCAAACTCGATGGTGTGAACCTTGCCGTCGCGTCGCACCACCAGGCGCAACCATCTGGACAATGCATTAACGCAGGAAACACCTACACCGTGCAAACCGCCAGAAACCTTGTAGCTGTTTTGATTGAACTTGCCGCCCGCATGCAATTCGGTAAGCGCAATTTCTGAAGCGCTGCGTTTGGGTTCGTGCTTGTCATCCATCTTCACGCCCGTGGGAATACCACGGCCGTTGTCTGTGACGCTGATGGAGTTATCTGAATGAATGGTAACCACGATGTCATCGCAGTGACCCGCCAAGGCCTCATCAATCGAGTTATCCACCACCTCAAACACCAAATGATGCAAGCCCGTGCCATCCGAGGTGTCGCCAATGTACATGCCTGGGCGTTTACGAACGGCCTCTAAACCCTCAAGGATTTGAATGGCGTTTTCGCCATAGGATTGATCTGCCATAGGTATTGATGGCTTTTCACCGTCTTCTGGTAAGTCTTGTAGGGGATTCATAACTCAATTCACAGTGCTTTAAGCACAAAAAAATACAAAGCATTAAATGCGCATGGGCATAACAACGTACTTGAAACTTGGATTTTCAGCCATAGTAACCAACACCGAACTGTTGGAGTCGGCCAAATCCATACGCACCATGTCTTGCGACATATTGGTGAGTACATCGATTAAATAAGTCACGTTAAAACCAATTTCTATGCTGTCGCCCACATAGTCGATTTCAATTTCATCTATCGCTTCTTCTTGTTCGGCGTTACTGGCCGCCACACGCAACACGCCGGTATCTAAATTAATGCGAACGCCTTTGAATTTATCGCTGGTCAAAATGGCGGTTCTTTGCAAGGTGTTGAGTAAACTCAATCGGCCTAAGGTGACTGCATTTTTATGATTTTTAGGGATAACGCGGTTGTAATCGGGAAACTTACCTTCGACCAACTTGGTTACAAATTCTTTGCCTTCAAACTTGAACTTGGCTTGGTTATTGGCAAATTGCATGTCAATCATGCCTTCTTTATCGCTGAGCAAACGCAGCAATTCAAGAACGGTTTTGCGCGGCAAAATAACTTCTTGCTTGGGCACTTCCACTTCCAATGTGGCAGAGGTGTAGGCCAAGCGGTGACCGTCAGTAGCGACCAAACTAAGCTGCTTGCCTTCTGCCACAAACAAAATACCGTTCAAGTAATAGCGTATGTCGTGAACCGCCATGGCAAAAGACACCTGATGCAACAACTCCTTCAAAGTCTTTTGCGGAACACTGAACATGGGTCCAAAGTTGGGGGACTCTTGGACCAAGGGAAAGTCTTCCGCAGGCAAGGTTTGCAAAGTAAAACGACTCTTGCCACTTTTGAGGATCAGTTTATTTTGCTGAGACTCCAAACTGACCATTTGATCGTTTGGCATGGAGCGCAAAATATCCATCAATTTACGCGCGCCCACAGTGGTCGTGAAGTTTGAATTGTCGCCACCCAAATCGGCTTCGGTGCGAATTTGAATCTCCAAATCACTGCTGGTCAGTTGTATCGCATGAGGCGTTTTTTGAATCATCACATTGGCCAAAATAGGCAAGGTGTGACGCCTCTCCACAATACCGACCACCGATTGCAAAGCAGCAACTATATTTTCTTGACTCGCTTTCAAAACAATCATGTCATCCTCTTCTTTAAAATCTTTATATATCAATAGTTGTAGTAGATAAGGGACGGCTTCATCTGTGGAAAACCGTATTTTCCACCTTTATTTCAACAACTTGATGACCTTTGAACCATGTGTGAAACAAGGCTGCAGTGGGTAAGTCAAAAGGGGATAACTTTCCAAATCTGTCTTGGTCTGTGGATAACCCAAAGTTTATGCGAAAACTGTGCACAGGGTTTGCAAGATAAGCCATTGGTATTATCCTTTCAGGGTTTGTTCAAGTACATGCAACTGCTGATTGAGCTCACTCAATGTTTGTCGTTCACCCGAAATTTTTCTGACCGCATGTAAAACCGTGGTGTGGTCGCGTCCACCAAACAGTTCACCTATTTCGGGCAAGCTTTTTTGGGTGAGTTCTTTGGCCAAATACATGGCAATTTGACGCGGTCTGGCAATAGAGGCAGGGCGTTTTTTGGAATACATGTCCGCCACTTTGATTTTGTAGTAGTCTGCCACGGTTTTTTGTATATTTTCAACCGAAATTTGACGATTTTGAATAGACAAAAGGTCTCGCAGTGCGTCTCTGGCGAGTTGAATTGAGACTTCTTTTTGGTTAAACCGAGAGTACGCCAAAATTTTTCGCAAAGCGCCTTCTAACTCACGCACATTGGAGCGCACATTTTTCGCTACGAAAAAAGCAACTTCTTCGGGCATGTCGGCTCCTTCGCTGCGAGCTTTGGCAATCAAAATAGCCACCCGCATTTCAAGCTCGGGCGGTTCTATGGCAACTGTCAAACCTGAATCAAATCGCGAGACCAGACGCTCATGGATATCAGCCAAACCTTTGGGATAGGTATCGCTGGTCATGACAATATGGGACTTTTTGGTTAGCAAAGCCTCAAAAGCATTGAAAAATTCTTCTTGTGTGCGGTCTTTATTGGCAAAAAACTGTACATCGTCGATCAGCAGCAAATCCAGGGAATGGTAATAGTGCTTGAACTCATCAAATGTTTTACGCTGATAGGCTTTGACAACATCAGATACAAACTGCTCGGCGTGTATATATAAAACTTTGGCGTCCGGGCGATTCAGCAGCAACTGATTGCCCACCGCATGCATCAAATGGGTTTTACCCAAACCGACGCCACCATAAATAAACAAAGGGTTGTAAAGTTGTCCTGGCACATTGGCCACATGCATAGCAGCGGCGCGAGCCATGCGGTTGGCGGTGCCTTCAACCAAATTATCAAAACAAAGACTGGTGTTGATCCGGTTTTTAAAACCGTTGCTGATGGCATCGCTGGCTGATCCTGAGGATGCGCCCAAGTCCTCGGGCTCCATCAGGGCGCGGGGCGCGGCCGCGCGTTGCGGCATTTCTTTGGTGGCAAGCAAAAAATCAATTTGTATAGGTTGGCCATAGATTTGCTGCAAAAGCGCAGACAGACGCCCTGCGTATTGGGCGCGGATCCAGTCCAATTTAAAACGATTCGCTACTTCAATATGGATGCGCGAGAAATCTTCGGATAAGCTGGCATTCAGTGGTTTTATCCAAGTATTGAACTGTTGTTCGGGCAATTCTTGCGCCAATTGGTCTACGCAAGCCTGCCACAATGCATGGCCGGCATCGGGCAAAGCGTCTTCTGTGATCTGTGGAGGAGGCGGCGTATTCAATTTATAACCAATGTGTGGATAACAAATAGTTTAAGCGCTTGTGAAGCCCCTTTATCAAAAATTTATCCACAGGCGAGAAAAAATAAATCGTTAATCTTCAACTTCTTCTTGCTTTACATGAAGAAAGCTTGGTGAAGACCTTGAGTTGAGGGATAATGCAAGGTTTCCTCGACGCATTTAGTGACTTCAAATGAAACGCACCTACCAACCTTCTAAAACCCGCCGCGCGCGCACCCATGGCTTTTTGGTGCGTATGAAAACCCGTGGAGGACGCGCTGTGATCAATGCGCGTCGTGCCAAAGGCCGCAAACGCTTAGCTGTTTAAGCGTTTGTTGCTTGGTTACAGCGCCATTTGTCTTTTCTCGTGGACAAACTGACATTGCGCGCCGATTTCGATGCTGTGATGGCTGCGGGCATTGTTGCGCGTACCTCGCATTTCGCCTTGCATCAGCAACATAGCACGACAGCCAGCCGCATTGGCGCAGTGGTACCTAAGCGCTGGGCCCGCAAAGCCGTGACGCGCAATCTCATTAAGCGGCAAATTTACGCATTAGGCCCAGAACAATGGGCGCACCTACCTGATGCAGACCGAGTGATCCGATTGCGAAAAAGCTTCGATAAGCAAAGTTTTATCAGTGCAAGCTCGCTGCGCTTACGCATCGCGGTCAGAACCGAATTGAATCAACTGCTGCAACATATGCTTGCGCCATGATGCAGCGACTTTTGGTTTTGCTGGTTAAAGGCTATCGCCTCATACTCAGCCCTTGGCTGGGATCTGCTTGTCGATTCACGCCGAGCTGCTCAGCCTATGCATTGGACGCGCTACACCATCACGGCGCGGCCAAGGGAAGTTTTTTAACGCTGCGCCGCTTATCTCGTTGCCACCCATGGTGTGACGGGGGCTATGACCCCGTTCCCGTGACCCCCTCAGCGAGCGGCCAAAGCACGACTTTATCCACCTCTTCGACCTCGATTGCAGACTCACCATGAACGATATTCGCCGCACCATTCTTTGGGTTGTTTTTGGGTTTTCATTGGTCATGCTGTGGGACCAGTGGCAATTGCATAACGGCAATCGCCCCACTTTTTTCCCAAGCGCCACCCCACCTGCGGTGACAGCGGCCACGCCTGCGTCCAGCCCCACACCCAGCGCCACGCCAAGCCCTGCGACAGGCGATGTGCTGTCGGGTTTGCCTACTGAGCGCGCCACAAACACGCCGTCTTTGGCCAGTGAAATCGTAGAAGTTCAAACCGATGTTTTGAAATTGAGTTTTGATACCCGTGGCGCAAGTCTCGCGCGAGTAGAGTTACTCAAGCACAAAGATGTGCTTCGCCCAGGCAGCAATGTGCTGCTGATGGACAGCTCTAAAGAACGTATGTATTTGGCGCAGACCGGCTTGGTCGGCGCGCCGGCAGGCGCTAGCTGGCCTAGCCATCAAACACCTATGCGTCTCACAAGCGCGCCCAAATTCAAAGAGGGCGAAGACAGCTTGCTTTTGCGCTTTGAGTCAGACATTTCAGGCGGCGTCAAGCTCATCAAAACCTACACCGTGAATAAAAACAGCTATTTGCTGTTAGTTCAACATGAAATTGTGAACCAGTCGGGACAAAGTATTTCGCCCCAAGTCTATGTACAACTTGTGCGAGATGGCAATAAGCCCGAGGGAGAGTCTGCTTTTTACTCTACCTTCACGGGACCTGCGGTTTACACAAACGCAAAAAAATACCAAAAAATCGAGTTTTCAGACATAGAAAAAGACAAGGCTGATTTTGAAAAAAAATCCGATCTCGGCTATGTGGCGATGGTGCAGCACTACTTTGCCTCGGCTTGGTTAATGGACGACGCACAGCCGCGCGACTTATATGCAAGAAAAATCGACAACAATCTTTATTCAGTTGGCATGGTCGTACCCTTGTCTGCACAGGCCAATGAGAGCAAACAGACACACCAAGTGAAATTGTTTGTAGGACCCCAAGAAGAGAAAACACTGGAGAACATTTACCCAGGCCTAGAGTTGGTGAAAGACTACGGATTTCTCACGATTTTGTCTAAGCCACTGTATTGGTTGCTCTACGAATTAAACAAGCACATCAGCAACTGGGGTTGGTCGATTGTTGCCTTGGTGGTTTTGCTCAAGCTCGCCTTTTACTGGTTGAATTCACAGGCCTACAAAAGCATGGGGAAGATGAAAGCGATCAATCCCAAGATTATGGAAATGCGCGAGCGCTTGAAAGACAACCCACAGCAAATGCAAACCGAGATGATGAAAATTTACCGCGAAGAAAAAGTCAATCCCTTGGGCGGATGTTTACCTATAGCGGTACAAATTCCATTTTTTATTGCTCTTTACTGGGTCTTATTGTCTTCAGTTGAAATGCGCAACGCGCCGTGGGTGGGATGGATACATGACTTGGCCGCACCAGACACCGCATTTGGTATTTGGTTTGGTGTCCCCATAGGCTTATTGCCTATTTTGATGACGGCAACTTCGCTGGTGCAGACGTGGCTCAATCCCACCCCACCCGACCCGATTCAAGCCAAGCTGATGTGGATCATGCCCTTGGCTTTTAGCGTGATGTTTTTCTTTTTCCCATCCGGTTTGGTGCTGTATTGGTTGTCCAACAATATTTTGTCGATTGCCCAACAGTGGATGATTAACAAACAGCTTGGCGTTATAAATTAAGCAATGTTCAGCGAGCGCGATGCACCCATCATCGCCATTGCCACAGCACCTGGCAAGGGTGCTGTGGGTGTGCTTCGCATCAGCGGCTTGGGTTTGCAAAATTTCGCCAACGCACTTTGCCAACAAACGCTAGAACCCAGACGCGCGCAATTGATCTTGTTAAAAGATGCACATGGCCAAGTGTTGGATCAGGTTTTAGCTTTATTTTTTCCAAGCCCACACAGTTACACCGGTGAAGATGTTTTAGAGCTTCAAGGCCATGGCGGGCCAGTGGTTTTGTCCATGCTGCTCGACAGATGTTTGGCGTTTGCCGCGCAAGAGCCAACGCACTTGCCCGGCTTGCGCAGAGCCATGCCAGGCGAATTTACCCAGCGCGCTTTTTTAAATCACAAAATGGACTTGGCACAAGCCGAGGCAGTCGCCGACCTGATAGATGCGCAAACCCAGGCCGCCGTGAGGGGGGCGGGCCGTTCCTTGGCGGGTGAGTTCTCGCAACAGGTTGCGCACATTCAAGATCAGCTGATGCGCTTACGCATCTTGGTTGAGGCGAGTTTAGATTTTCCAGAAGAAGACATCGATTTTGTGACCCAAGCCGATGTGGGCGGACAACTTGTGCGCATCACCCAAGCGCTGGGCCTCTTGTGCGAAAAAGCACAACAAGGCGCTTTGCTAAGAGACGGCATGAAATTGGTGATCGCCGGCCAGCCCAATGCCGGTAAGAGTTCGCTGTTAAATGCTTTGACCGGACAAGAGGTGGCGATTGTGACCCCGGTGGCCGGCACCACGCGCGATGTGCTGACACAAGAAATTGCCATTGAGGGCGTACCTGTGCATGTGGTCGACACGGCAGGCTTACGTCAAGGGGAAAGCCTGGATGAGGTTGAAACCATAGGCATAGCAAGGGCTTGGGCGCAGGTCGGCGACGCGGAGGTGGTGGTGCTCTTGCATGATTTGACGCGCCAGCAAGAAGCGGCTTATGTGCACAAGCAAAATAAGTTAACAGCCGAAGTGGTGCTGCGCAGACAGGCCAACAGCATGGTGCTGCATGTTTTCAATAAAGCCGACCTTGTGGATCAAAAAAAACATAGCCACACACAGCATGAAAACGCGATTTTTATTTCGGCCAAGACGGGTGAAGGTTTGCAAGAATTTAAAACAGCCTTGTTGCAAAGTGTTGGCTGGCAAGGTGCTCACCAAGAGGGGGTATTTTCAGCGCGGGCCAGGCATGTGCAAGCCTTGCAGAAGGTGCAAGCGCATACCGCACAAGCCTTGGTCTGTTTGCAAGAGTCGGTTCCTGCTTTGGACTTATTGGCCGAAGAATTGCGCTGCGCACAGCAGCAGTTGTCCTCTCTCACGGGCACGATGAGCGCCGACGACTTGCTTGGCAAAATATTTTCAAGTTTTTGCATCGGCAAATAACGCACAGCATAATGAGCCCTATGAATGAATTTTCCACTGAACAGGCCGAAAAAGCCTTGGCTTTGGCAGCCCTTACCCTGTCCATAGAGGCAGACGCAATATTGGCTTTAAAGACGCGCCTTGGTACTGACTTTCTTAAAGCAGTGCAGGCTTTATTGGCTGTGCGTGGGCGGGTGGTGGTCATGGGCATGGGAAAAAGTGGCCACATCGGCAGAAAAATTGCTGCCACTTTGGCTTCGACAGGAACGCCAGCTTTTTTTGTACACCCAGGCGAGGCCAGCCACGGCGATTGGGGCATGGTCACCCAAGATGATGTGGTGCTGGCTCTCTCCAACAGCGGCGAGAGCCAAGAGTTGTCGGCAATTTTGCCCATGATCAAGCGCCAAGGCATTGTCTTGATTGCTGTAACAGGTAATGCGCAATCGTCTTTGGCTCAGCACGCCCATATCGTGCTCGACAGTGCTGTCGAAAAAGAAGCCTGTCCAATGAACTTGGCGCCTACCGCCAGCACCACAGCACAGTTGGCCTTGGGCGACGCATTGGCGGTGGCGGTACTTGATGCGCGCGGTTTTAAATCCACCGACTTTGCCCGCTCACACCCAGGCGGCAGCTTGGGGCGACGGTTGCTCACCCATGTGTCTGATGTGATGCGAACAGCAGACGCCATACCCAGCGTGACGCCGCTCACGGTCTTTTCTGATTTGATGCGCGAAATGAGCCGAAAAGGTTTGGGTATTTCAGCCATCGTCGACGAGCAAGGCCTGCTGTTGGGAATCTTCACAGACGGCGACTTGCGTCGCTTGATTGAAAAAGGTGTCGATGCGCGTTCTTTGCTGGCACAAGATGTGATGAAGCCCCAACCCACAACCATCCATGCAAATGCCTTGGCCGCTGAAGCTGCACAGCTAATGGAGCAAAAGCGCATCACCAGTCTTTTGGTGGTCGATCAACAACAGCATTTGTGTGGCGCGCTCAACAGCAACGACTTGATGCGGGCCAAGGTGATTTGATGTCTGTATTTCCCAGTCTGTCACCTGAAATTTTAAAAAAAGCAGGCGCGGTCAAGCTGCTGCTGCTGGATGTTGACGGGGTCCTGACCGACGGCGGCTTGACTTACAGCGAAAGCGGCGAACAAACCAAGCGTTTCAATACATTGGATGGGCATGGATTGAAATTGATACAGCGTATCGGTATCCATGTTGGCATCATCTCGGGACGTGACAGCGCCGCTTTGCGTAAGCGCTTGTCAGACTTAGGCATTGACCATGTTTATGCGGGGGTTCACAACAAGCGAGCAGCCGCTGATGCTTTATTGCAAACCTTGGCGCTAGATTGGTCGCAAGTGGCTGCCATGGGCGACGATTGGCCAGACTTGGCCATGCTCATGCCCGCCGCCTTTTCCTGTGCCCCGCCTTTGGCGCATGCCGAGGTTTTATCTCGCGTCGATTGGGTCACCTCCAAAGCCGCAGGTCATGGCGCAGTTCGTGAGGTTTGCGACTTGTTGTTGCAGGCGAGGGACGCGTATGAAGCAGTTTTGAAAGACGCTTTGTTGTGAATAATTTGCCTCGTCTTGCCTCGCCGTTGCCCGCGTCGGTTTGGCGCAAGAGACTAGAAAAAACAAG
>CAMBXY010000032.1 GCA_945871945.1 Bordetella parapertussis | reverse complement strand
GCATAAGACCAGGTTTTGTCGTTACTGGCCAACAAAATATCAGGGTCTTTGTCAAAGGATGATGTGGCGTTACCTGTTGCGGCAAAAGTGGCACTTGAAACGACTAAGCAGGCAAGCAATGTGGAAAATTTGTTCATTGGGGACTCCTTGGTTAGGTAAATAAACTTCAATGAACGAATATTAGCACACGAACAGGTTTTGTAAAGTAAAAACTTGGACAAAGAGTAAATATATTTGAGAAATTATGGATTAAATGACAAATATCTATACAAAACATGAACAAAACTGTGACTCTGATCGGCTTGAGGTCACAGGCGCTACAAAGTGAGCTATGGTCTGAAAGTTAAAGATGCAATTTGCTGCGGCTGCGTCTTGTCGGGGGATTGAAGTCACTTGGTTTGTCTCGAACCCAGTTGATGAACTTCGTTATTTCTGGATGTTCTCGCAGAGCCTGTACCGTAGAGTAATACTTTGCCAATTCGATTTCTGTGAACAAAGCGTGAACTTGCTTGTGACACGCTCGGTGCATGAAAACGGTGATGACACCACCGCGTGATTTGGGGGTCAAATGATGCGCGTCTCGCAGACTTGACGGAATGGGTCGGTCACAGAGTTCGCAGACAGTTTGCTCTGCAACCCTAAATGTTTGCAATTGCGAGCGAGCTGCCGACTGCAGCCGTTTGATACGACCTTGAGCCATTACCCTTGCTTCTATAACTACAGAATATCAATGAACCATGTAAACCAAAACTACGGCGGCAAGAACAATGTGTCCCAGCGTCAAAAGAACAGAAAAGCCGTGTAACCACAAAAAGCGCTTTTTGTTGCCCGAATCAGTTGCACGATTGATCGCAGGCATCAGCAACTGTCGTGCGGCAACCGTGGTCAACATGACCAAAGCCATCCATGCAGCACTGAATGGATCTGACTTCCAAGACAGCACCATGGCCAACCCCGAAGCAGCTATGACAAACATGTAAAAGGGTGGGAATGCTTTGCGAATCAGCATTCGAGCACCTTCTGGTGGAAGGTGCCGAAACAGAAAAGCAGCAAAGCCTCCAGAAAAAAGAAACATACCGCCGAACAACATAGCTACCGTTAACAGGCTTGCCACTTGCAAATAAATATCTAACATTTCACATTCCTTCTAAATCGTAGGCTTACTTTTGTGATCACGAAGTGCCACGGTTGATGCTTCATCAAGCGACAGGCGAACGCCTAGCGATCCGCTACCCGATCGAACAGGTAATTTTTTCAGGCAAATCTCGATCCGCTGAACAGCAGGGTGTGCGGCACATGCGCTTGCAATGCGTGTGATGAGGCGCTCTTGCGTTTCGTAGTGACCGTCAGCTGCGAGTCGGTCTATTTCCGTAATTAATGGGTCATAGTCAAGTACATACGCCATACCATCTTGGGAAATGACAACTTGTTTGACCGAAATTTCAAGTGTCACATCAAGGAGATGAACATCTGGCTTGGTGTCGTCAGGACCATAAGTTCCAATGTCAGTTTTGAGTTGTAGATCTCGCAACTCTATGAATGCTGAGCCAGCTTGCATCATGCGTCTATTTTTTGATGGACGAATTTCATAAGGCCTTCGCTGGCCTCTTCGATCAAATCCAATACATGTTCAAACCCTTGTTCACCACCATAGTAGGGGTCGGGAATGACAGCGGCTTGTGTTGTTTGCAAAAATTCAGTAAAAGCCCGGATTTTGTGAAGATGCATTGCTGGGCACCTTTCCTCCAGAAGCGCGCGGTTGTCCCAATCCATTGTTAAAAGCAAGTCAAATTCTTCAAAGTCACTTTCAAGCACTTGTCTGGCCCTCAAATGGGACATGTCGTAGCCTCTTTTGAGCGCATACATTTGGCTGCGTGCATCTGGTGGTGCATCAGGGTGAAAATTATGTGTACCCGCTGAGTCAATTTTGATCTTGTACAAGAGATCGTGATCAGTCAACTTTTTGAAAAAAACAGCTTCTGCTGTGGGACTTCTGCAGATGTTGCCCATGCAGACAAATAGTATTTTGAAATCAGCTTCTTTCATTTCGTTCTTTGTAGAGTGGTTGCCAGATACATTTAAAAAAAGCGATATGAACAGCGCCTGACTCATCTGCATGATCTGAGCGCAGTTCGCGTTGAAGGTGCACATAAGGTTACTGCAAGCCTAGATAAAGTGCTTTTTTGTGTGGAACTTCACCGCAACTAATTAGGGTGATTTATTTAACAGCGAGCTTAGTTTTAGCAAGAACTGTGATCAACTATTGTTTAAACCAGATTTAATTACCGATGTGATGCCAGATCCATACAGAAAAAAAACTTCAAAAAAAAATACGCAAGATGACTTTCCCGTTTTTGCTTTTATAGACATTGAAACAACTGGTTCCAATTTCGAGCGGGATCGAATCACCGAAATCGGCATCAAAACTCTGGCCAACAATGAGGTATCGGAGTGGGAGAGTCTGTTAGATCCAGAGACCTTCATCCCCCAAAACATCCAGCGATTGACAGGCATCTCACCAGCGATGTTGGCAGGCAAACCAAACTTCAATGAAGTTGCCAATCAATTGAAAAATGAACTCACTGGAAAGATTTTCGTTGCACACAACGCCAGGTTTGACTACGGCTTTATCAAGGCGTCGTTTAAAAGAATTGATATGGATTTCCGTCCAAAGGTATTGTGTACTGTGAAACTATCGCGCTTACTTTTTCCACAACAGGCGCGGCACAATCTTGACTCCATCATTGCTGCACATAATTTAGTTGTCAGTAGTCGCCATCGCGCTATGGGCGATGCAGATTTACTTTTGCAATTTTGGCGTGTTTGTGAAGACGCTGTTGGTAAAGAGCGTCTACTTGCCGCTGTAAACCAGTTGGTTGGCAGTGTTAGCCTTCCGCCCAATATCAACCAATCAGTCATTGATGCCATTCCCGATACTTGCGGCTGTTATATTTTTTATGGTGAGCACAACGCACCGCTCTACATTGGTAAAAGCATAAATATGCGCAGCCGTGTGATGAGTCACTTTCAAAGCGCTCTCACGGTTCGAAAGGAAATGAAGTTGTCACTGCAAGTTTTCCATATTGATTGGACAGAGACCAGCGGTGAGCTAACAGCGTTGATTCTGGAGTCAAAGCTTATTAAAGAGCAGATGCCGAGTATGAATATCAAGTTACGCAAGTCAAAAGATTTGAGTGCGTGGCAATTGATGAAGGATAGCTTTGGCGTACAAAGGCCCATGCTGGTGACGCATAAAAATTTACAACCGGGCTTACAAGAAAACCTCTTTGGACTTTTTTACAGTAAAAAAGAAGCACACGGCTATTTGGCTGCTGTTGCTAAAAAATACCAGCTGTGCGAGGCGCTGCTAGGCATAGAAAAAGTAGAGGAGGGGAGACCTTGCTTTGGCTATCAAGTCAAACAATGTCAAGGTGCTTGCATAGGTAAGGTCTCCCTAGATGTGCACAATTTGAAACTGGAAACTGCATTGAACCTGTTTAAAGTTCAGGTGTGGCCGTTCGAAGGAGCTATTGCCATCAAAGATGGAGACTGCATGGTGGTGGTTGACAAATGGTGCTATCTGGGCGTTGCCAGCGACCATGACGAACTGTACGAGCTAGCCAGGTCTGGGTCTGCCGAATTTGACTTGGACATTTATAAGATTCTTAAGAAATCAATATCTGGGTCGCACAAACATCAGCTTATCAAACTCGACGGCACGGAGGGGTAACTTCTTCACTGTCAAGGAATTAACCACTTCCATGAATCAAGGCTAATCTTGGCCCGACGATGACCACTGCTTGCCAACTCTAGCCAATCCATCTCCATCACATCAGAAGTTATTACAGCAAAGTGTGTTGATTGCAGATCGTTTGGTTTTTCAAGTTGAGTTTCAGACGAAATATGTGTTCCGGGTGCTGACCTGCCCATGTAATCTGATGCTGCGGCAGTTTGTTTGACTTGCTGCCATATTCTTTGAACTTCTGGACTGCTTGAAGACAAATTCACATTGACGCGAACTCTGAGTTGCCAGTTTAGTTTCTTGTTCCAAAATACAAAAATTGCGTTTTTTTGCTTTGTGATTTCTTCTGCCTTGCTGCTGCGCGCATCTGTGTAGATTTGTAATTGATTCGCCTTTCTGTCAACCGCTCTTAGCACTACCGTTCTTGCATTGACAACACCGTCTGTAGTCGTTGTAGCGAAAACCGGGGTACGCCAAGAATGATGCCGGTCTTTTGTAGCACGGCTTAATTCCCTCCATATTTGATCCCTTATTGCCCCAGGTGTTTTTAATGGATCTTTCATGCTGAGCGTATTTCTTATGAACCGCTTTTCGTAGTGGCGATTACGCCAGACAGGATGTAGCGGAAGCTATGTAGTACTTATCGATGATATCAAGCTTAAAAAAAAGTGGTTTTTATTTTAAATCCACCGCTCATCCAGCGAAGCGCTGCGTTGCGAACCATAATCGCTGTCCAAAATGTCTTTCAGCACACAGACCATCCCGCGCTCACACTTGACCTTTGCTTCATGTCTCTTTTAAGTTTAATTTCAGTGGGACACGCTTACCTCCCGGGCGAATGGCTTTTTGAAGGCCTTTCTTTTGATCTTGCGTTGGGTGAGCATGTGGCCATTCAAGGCACGTCGGGTTGTGGCAAGTCCACATTGCTGAACATCATGGCAGGGCTTGAAGTCCCTACCCATGGCAAGGTGCATTGGTCTGGCGAGCCCACGTCTGAGTGGTCGCCCGAAAAGCGGCGAGCTTGTCGACAAGCAGACATGGGTTTTGTGTTTCAAGCGTTTCACCTGCTGCCGCATTTGTCGGCGCTTCAAAACGTCATGGTGCCTTGTTTGTTGGGCGCAGCGTCTGGCCAGGACGCTGCTCAGTTGGCGCGGGAACTGCTGGAAGATTTGGGTTTGGCCGCTAGGTTAGACGCTAAGCCCTCTAGTTTGTCCGGTGGAGAACAGCAACGCGTGGCACTGGCGCGGGCGTTGGTGCATCGGCCTAAGGTGGTGTTTGCCGACGAGCCTACAGGTAATTTGGATACAGACACTGCCGCCAAGACCTTGGCCCTGCTGATTGGCTTGTGCCGGGAGCGCCGGACCAGTTTGGTGATGGTCACCCATTCTGACGAGGCTGCCAGGTCCATGGGCAGAACATTGCGTCTCACCCAAAAAGGCTTGGTTTGTTGAGACTAACAGGTCAGCAAGTCCTTTTCCTGTGGCTGCTTAAGGGTGCTTGCATCCAAGCTTGGACGCGATGGTTAGTCGCCCTCGTGATGGTGGCCATCGGTGTCATGCTGGCCGTAGCAATACACACCGTCAACTCTTCGGCACTCAACTCATTTGGCCTGGCTTTGGACACGGTCAATGGCCAAGCCTCGGCTCAGTTGGTTTCGCCTTTGGGTGAGATGGATGACCGGAAAATCGAAGATTGGGACCGCCGCCGGGCAGATTTGGGCATACACACGGTGAGTCCTGTGCTGGTCGTTCGCACAGACCAACTGACGGTGCTGGGCTTGGATTTTTTCAAATCCGCCATTGTTTCCCCTTCATTGCTACCGTCTGTGATGAGCGATGCCCGTAGTTTGTTCAATGCCAAGTCACTGTTTTTATCGCGTGCGGCACTCAACGCCTTGAACGTCAAGGTGGGCGACAACATCAGCTTGCAACATGGCCTCGATTCGGTGTCCTTGCAAGTGGCAGGGGAAGTGCCAGGCGCTGCAGCGCAAGCGATCGGCGTGATGGACATTGGCAGCGCGCAATGGGCTTTTAACCGACTGGGTGTGGTGTCTAGACTTGACCTTCGCCTGGAAGAATGGCAAAGCACACAAGGGCTGAGTGATGCTCTGACAGCGCAGGCAGAACCTTTGCAATTGGTGGCCATGCAAGACCGCAACAGACGCATGTCGCTTTTATCGCGTGCCTACCGTGTCAATCTCACAGTGCTGGCCATGGTGGCCTTGCTCACAGGGGGATTTCTGGTGTCCACAGCGGTCCATTTGTCCATCGTTCGTCAGCGAGCTGAGCTGGCTTTGTTGGGTGTGCTTGGCGCCAGCGAGCCTTGGCTTCGGCGTTTTGTCTGGGTACAAGGTGGGCTGATTGGTGCTTTGGGCGGCTTGTTGGGTGTCGTAATGGGTCTTTTGTTGGCAGCTATTTTGATGCGCATCGTGGGGGGTGATTTGGGCGGCAATTACTTTTCGAGTGCACAAGCTGCCATGGTCATTGACTGGGTGGCGCTGTTTATTTTTGCCATGGCCGCAGTGCTGATGGGATTGTTATCCGCGTGGCTACCTTTGTCGCAAATCAATTGGCGCCGGCCCATGGCTATGTTGCGTGCGGATCAAGCTGAAACATTGGTGCTCAAGTTGCCCTCCTTGAAATGGAGTCTTGTGAGCGCTGCGCTGGCCATCGTGTTGCTCCTATTGCCCACGCTGGATGAGTTACCTTGGGCTGCCTATGCAGCGATTGCGGCCCTGCTGTGCTCCGGGCTCTTGGCCGTGCCGTGGATTTTGTCCAAGCTTTGGGGCAGCCTCTCACGCGTGGTTGCGACTTTGCGTGTTCCTGCTGTTGTGCGCTTTGCCATGTGGCGACTGGCGCAAGCGCCCTCTGCGTCCACGCCTTTGATCGCGGGCACAGTGGCCGCGTTTTCATTGACTGTGGCCATGATGGTCATGGTCAGCAGCTTCAGAACTTCGGTTTCCGATTGGTTGAATTTGGTGTTGCCTGCTGACCTCTACACCAGCAGCCAATCCATGGCCGATCAGCAAGGGTTTTCTCCAAATGTGCAAGACTTGGTCGCCCAAGTGCCCCAAGTACAAAAGGTGGAAACCAGCCGACAAAGAAATATTCGTCTTGCCAACGACCGCCCTGATGTGGTCTTGATCGCAAAGCCTCTGAACCTGCAAAACCCGATGCAGTCGGTGGCCCTGGTGGGCATGTCGAAATTGCCACCCATGGACAACCGTAAGCATCTGGTGGTTTTTGGATCTGAGGCCATGGCCGATCTCTACGGCTGGCGTGTGGGCCAAGAAAACAGCTTGCCACTGCAAGCGCAAGGCCTGTCCAAGGTTTGGGTCGCAGGCTTGTACAGAGACTATGGCCGCCAACATGGATCGGTGGTGTTGTCTACAGAGGACTACGAAGCCCTCACAGGGGATCGTTCGCGATCCAGTATTTCGGTTTGGATAGAAAGCGGAGCAGACACGGCCCAAGTCATTTCCAGCATACAAGCTCAAGTACCCGAATTGATCCAACTTAAATGGATCAGTGCCAGCGATGTACGAGAGCTTTCGCTCAAAATCTTCGACCGGAGTTTTGCCATGACCTATGCACTAGAGGCAGCTGCTTTGTTTGTTGCTCTTTTTTCAGTTGCTGCGGGTGTCACCGGTCAGTTGCTTTTGCGTAGACGTGAGTTTGGGTTGTTCGCGCACCTAGGGATGTCATACAAAGACAGCTTGCGTTTGGTGTCTTTAGAGATTGCTTTGCTGTTGGCCGTGGCCGTGGTCTGGGCCAGTGCGTTGGGGGGCCTGATGAGCCAAATACTGATTCATAAAGTGAATCCTGAATCTTTTCATTGGACGATGAACACGCATTTTGATTTCAAGCAATGGTTGGCCATCAGTGTTTTGTTGCTGCTGCTGGGCGTGTTGGCTGCGCGCTGGGCTGCAGGTCAAGGACTGGACTCAAAACGCTTGGCAGAAAGCCTCAGGGCCGATTGGTAAATGACATGACACCACGTCCACCAAACCGCCGTCATGCCTTTAAAACCGCTGTTTCCCTGCTTGCGGGGTTTTTACCTTGGTCCGCAGGTACAGCCCGAGCAGAGACACCGTTTTACCCACCCGTAAAACCTCGTCGTTTGGTATTTCCCAGAGATTACGGCGCTCACCCCGAGTACCGCACCGAGTGGTGGTATCTGACGGGCTGGTTGGGTCAGGGGCAGTCAGCTGTTGGTTTTCAGTTGACCTTTTTTCGCAGCAGAACTCAACATGCGCCAGAAAATCCAAGCCGCTTAGCGCCAAGCCAATTGCTGTTTGCGCATGCCGCTATTGCCATGGGTCAAGAAAATGTCTTCGTGCACGCCAACCGAGCCGGTCGCTTAAATGGAAGCAGTTTGCATGCGGATACTTCTGACACCGACCTGCGTTTCGAAGACTGGTTTCTGCGCCGAATACAAGGCCATGCATCTGAAGCTTACGAAGGACACTTTTCAGACAAGGATTTTTCTCTGTCCTTTGAAGCCAGCACAAATCAAAAAGTGGTTCTTCGAGGACGCGATGGCTTTTCTCAAAAGGGGCCTAGACCCGAGCAAGCCAGTCATTATTACAGTCGAGCACCATTGAGCGTCAATGGCAATGTTCAATGGGGCAAGCAAAAGAAAACCCTTCAAGGTCAAGCTTGGCTGGATCATGAGTGGTCAAGTCAATTGCTGATGCCAGGGGCCGTTGGCTGGGATTGGGTTGGCATCAATTTGTTGGACGGTGGAACGTTGATGGCTTTTCGGATTCGCAACAATCAATCCGAGTCTATATACGCCCATGTCGATGTGCGAGATCGTGAAGGTCGACCAACCAAAGAAGGGGATCCGCTTCGCTGGCAAGCCAGCGGCAGCTGGCGATCAAAGTCATTGATTGACTACCCCATTCCTATGGACCTGGTCATAGGCGCTGAGCTTTACCGCCTGGTCCCGTTGATGATGGCTCAAGAGGTGGATGCACGTGCCAGCACAGGCGGATTTTATTGGGAGGGGGCCGTCAGTCTGATGAAGGGCGAGCGGCTTCTTGGGCGAGGATTTTTAGAGCTGACAGGCTACGGTACGCCGTTGCAGCTTTGACATAAATTTGCTTTTTTATTGATCAAAAAATAGATTAATCAAGCCACCCCACTCTTTGCACTGTCCAAAACAGCCCCAACAAAACGACAGCAAGTGATCCACCTGTTACCACCACCCAACGGTAAAAACGAGTTCGCCGCATCGCCCAAGACAAGGGTAAAAACGCTCCAACGATGGCCAGTTGTCCCAATTCAACACCCAAGTTAAAGCCGCCCAGGGCGGCAAAAAGTGCGCTAGCAGGCAGCCCCAAGTCCAGCAACACGCTGGCAAAGCCGAAACCGTGCACCAGACCGAAAACAAACGCCAAACGCCAGCGCTTAAGAGAGCTGACCCCCAACAAGTTGTTGAAAGCTGCCAGCACCACCGACAAAGCAATGGCGGGCTCCACCCAGTCAGCGGGCGGTGTCAGCCAGCCTGTGATGGTCAGCCCCAGAGTGATCGAGTGCGCGAAGGTGAAGGCGGTGACGACGGCAAACACGTCCAATGCTACGGGGCGAATGTGCGTGGCGCCTTGCCAGTCCAGCACCTTTTGCCTTGATGATTGCAGGGGAGCCAGTACCAACAGGCTGAGAAGGAAGACGATGTGGTCAATCCCAATCCAGATGTGCCAGACGCCCTCGACCACATAGCGTCCCATCACCCGCAAGGGGTGTCTTTCAGCGGCATTGAGTGCAACTTCAGGTCTTTCGGGACTGAGCAAGGCACTGCTCTGGTCATTGGGAAAATCCACCTTCAGCAGGCCTCGATGCAGGTTATCCTGAGAAAAAATAAGCTCATAGCGAAGCACCAGGCGGGCTTGGTCCATGGGCTGAGTCACACCTAAACATGTTGGTGTCCACAGGGCACTCAAATAGGTGCCGTCGGCGTGCAAGCTGGCTTTCAGATCGGCTTGCCCCAGCGTGCAGCTTTGCCCTGAAGCATTGAGCACCAGGCCTTGGGCCATCCAATCCATGAGTTCAGCACTGCGAGACTGGGTTTCCGCCCAGGTGACCTGACCATCACGGTTTTCATCTAGATCGAAGACCAAGTCTAGATCTCTCAGATGGATGTCCGCACGCAGGGTCAACTGCTCAGCAGGCATGCTGAGTGTGAGGTAGCTGTTGCTGCTGGAGTGCGCCCAAGTTGCGTTGCCCAAGAGCAGGCCCCACAGCATCGCAAGGCCCAAAGCTATTTGGCGGCATGTGACCAGTCCAGACAGAAACAATCGGCTGCACCTCATCATCGACCCCTCTTCCAGCTGGGATGGGCCTTGAGTTGCTGAATCAGCGGCGCGAGTTGGGGGTCTGTGTAGCGGGTTTTTTCAGCCCACTCAACCACTGGGGCAGCGGCTTGGGCCTGGCCCAGTGCCAATGCAGCCTGCACAAAAAGCACTGCATCGGGCGGTTCTTTTTGCAGTTGCCAATTGTCGATCGACAATGCAAGTCCTGCTGCGATATCTTGACCGTACGCAATTTGGTAGATCAGTTTGGGACGCTCAATCAACGACTCTTGCCGCAGGGCTTGTGCGCGCATACGCGCTTGCACCTGACTGGCCAGTTTGGCTTGACTTGCATCTTTTTCGCCCCGGCTGGCCAGCAGGGCCTGCATCAGCAAGGCATCCGTCAGACTGGCCATGTCAGCTTGGTTCATGGCCATGGCTTTTGCCTGCGGGTAGAGGCCTTGCTGGTTTAGCAGCTCGGCCAGCGAAAGTCTGAGTAAGTGCGACTGACCATTAACCTTGAGGCGCTCGCCCCAAACGGCCATGGCTTGCGCAGGTTGACCGGCAACGCGATGCGCTTCGCCCAAGTGAAAGCTCAACCAATCTTGCGAGAAGACATCTTTATTCAGGGGGGAACGAAGGGCGCGCGTGAGCATCAGCACAGCAGGCAAGGGCTGTCCTGTGCGATAAAGCAAGATGGCACGGTAAACATCGGACTCTTCTGCCCCAAACAACCGTGCAATTTCTTCAGTGTCTTGGCGTGCCATGGCCATATCAGCCTGAAGTAAATGCAGGGCAAAGCGCCAAGACCAAAATTCAGCCCGGCGGGGCTCTAGGGCGATGGCACGGTCAATGTCGGAAAGCCCTCCCTGAAAATCGTGAAAGCCCTGCTTGACCAAGCCGCGTAAAAAATAACCCTCGGCGGGTAATTCAGATGCTTGCCACCATGGGCCCAAAGCCGCTTTGGCCGAGCCATACCAGCGCAAATCGCCCTCGATGAGTCCTAAGTTAAAAACAGCACGGCAATAGGTGAGGGCTGCGTCTAAGTTTTGAGGCTGCGCTCGCCGTGCCTGATCGAGCGCGCGCAAGTGAGACTGACGCCCCCCGTTGGCATGAACCGAAGAGGGTAGAACCACAGCCGAAGCGGGCGGCAAAAAACGCTCTTGTGCTGCCAAGTGCGGGAGCATTGAGCCACCCATCAAAAACCAAAGTACGCCCAGTGGCAAGTTTGGTTTGGAGGGGAAATGCGCCGGCCGCTTTGCTTTGTCCATAAAAAACGAGTGCCTTTATAACTTGCTAGGATGTGATTGTGATGCCAGTTTGGCACACATCTTTAACGGCTTTTCTCAACCTCACAACCTAAAGGTGTTTCTATGAAATTCGTAATCACTGCTTTCGTTTCCGCTTTTATGCTCTTGTCTATGCCCTCCTTCGCAGGTAGCCATGGCGGTGGCAAGCCCGATGACAAAAAAGTTGACTGCTCCAAGAAAGAAAACGAAAAAAACCCAGCTTGCACCAAGAAGTAATTTCTCTTGAGCTTTGTTAAAACCCCTTTCGAGGGGTTTTTTTATATACGCAAACTCTTTGGATACGCTGGCCATTGAACCTCTTTTAAACCTCAAAAAAGGAAAGCCCATGACATTCAAATTAATCTTGACCACCTTATCCGTCGCTCTTATTTCCTCAACTGTTTTCGCAGCAGGCAATCACGCTGGCGGTCACGCAGCCTCAGATGCGATTGGTAAACCGGGTAAAGCCACCAATGCCAAGCGCACTGTCAAAGTAGAAATGCTTGACACCATGCGCTTTAACCCACAAAGCATCACAGTCAAACAAGGTGAAACTATTAAATTTATTGTTAAAAACTCTGGCAAGGCGAAGCACGAAATGGTGCTGGGCACAGAAAAAGAGCTAAAAGAACACGCCGAGGTGATGAAAAAAAATCCTGAAATGGAGCATGATGATGACAACCAAATAACGGTGCAACCAGGGAAATCTGCTGAGATCATTTGGCAATTTACAAAGTCAGGTAATGTTAATTTTGCATGTCTACAACCTGGACACTTCGAAGCAGGCATGAAGGGAGTGGTGGTAGTGGGTGGCAAGTCTGTTGGAGATTCACCTGCTCATGACTCAGCGCACAAACATTAATTTTTTAAAACCTATTCGAGGAATACGTTATGAAAATTTCTAAACACCTTTTCGCTTTCTTGCTGGTTTCTTCTGCTGCTTGGTTTTCAACGGTTCATGCCCAAGACAAACACCACTCACATGCGGATGCTGTGTCTGCTGTATCCGCTGGCCACATGGCCGATGGCGAAATTAAAAAGGTCAATCGTGACAACAAAAAGATGACGATCAAACACGGCGACATCAAAAGTCTGGACATGCCTGGCATGACCATGGTTTTTCAAATTCGCGATACCTCTTTATTGGAGACATTCAAAGCAGGCGATAAAGTCAAGTTTGTTATTGAAAAATTAGACGGCGCCTTTGTTGTCACAAGTATGCAATTGGCGAATTAGT
>CAMBXY010000031.1 GCA_945871945.1 Bordetella parapertussis | reverse complement strand
CACCATACAACTGGCCTTGCGAGCCGCCGAAACCGGTCACTTGGTATTGGCCACGCTGCACACCCGCAGCGCAGCCCAAGCGATGGAGCGTTTGGTGGACATCTTTCCAGGAGATGAAAAAAACTTGGTGCGCCAGCAACTTAGCTTGTCCTTGCTGGGGGTGGTGCATCAGGTTTTGTGCAAAAGCGCCGATGGCACACGGCGCGTGGCCGCCCATGAAGTGCTTTACTCCACACCTGCAGTACGCCAAATGATCCGCGACAACAAGGCCGCGCAACTGCCCAATGCCTTGCAAACCGGCGCGCAGTTTGGCATGCAGACCTTGGCGCAAAGCCTGTCCAAGCTGCAAGCCCAAGGTTTGATCAGTGCCGAAGAGTCGGCGCGTCACGGCTGAGACTAAGACTAAGATACTTTCATCTATTTTTTTGAAAGTTTTCTGCCATGGCCCGCACCAACCCCAAAACCTACGAAGCCTCCACTGCCACCAAAGTTGCCTTCATTGGCTTGGGCGTCATGGGCTACCCCATGGCGGGTCACTTGGCGCTGGCGGGTCACCATGTCACGGTCTACAACCGCAACCCTGCCAAGGCCAAGGACTGGTGTGCAGAGTTTGCGGGTCAGGCCAGTGCGCCCACCCCACGCCAAGCCGCAGAGGGAGCCGATATGGTTTTTTGCTGCGTTGGTAATGACGACGATTTGCGCGCCGTCATGTTAGGCGCAGACGGTGCCTTGGCCGGCACCCAAGCCGGTGCGCTGCTGGTCGACCACACCACCGCTTCAGCCAATGTGGCACGCGAATTGTTTGCTGCAGCCAAGGCCCGTGGCGTGCACTTTGTTGATGCGCCTGTGTCGGGGGGCGAAGCCGGCGCCATCAACGGCATGCTGACAGTGATGTGCGGGGGCGAGTCTGCGGCTTTCGAAAGCGCCAAACCCGTGGGTATGGCCTTTTCTAAAGCCTTCACCTTGATGGGCGACAGCGGTGCGGGTCAGCTTACCAAAATGGTCAACCAAATTTGCATTGCGGGTTTGGTTCAAGGCCTGTCCGAGGGCATCGCCTTTGGCATGAAAGCTGGCCTCAACATGGAGCAGGTGTTGGAAGTGATTGGCAAGGGCGCGGCGCAAAGCTGGCAAATGGACAACCGTGGCAAAACCATGGTGGCCGATAAATTCGACTTTGGGTTTGCCGTTGATTGGATGCGCAAAGACTTGGGACTGGTGCTGGAAGAAGCCAAGCGCAACGGTGCACGCGTGCCCGTGACGGCATTGGTAGACCAGTTTTATGCCGATGTGCAAGCCATGGGCGGCAAGCGCTTTGACACCTCTAGTTTGATCAAGCGCTTGCGCTGAGCTGGTTATTTGGCGGGCTTGGGCGCATTGGCAGGCGCGGGTGGTGGCAAGAGGTTGCGTAGCTCGTCTTCGCTGATGACCTCAAACAATCGCACTACTTTATTTACACCGCCCACATTGCGCGTTCTTTGTGTGGCGCTGGTGGCTTCGCGCTGAGTTACTCGGCCCATCAAATACACCACGCCTCGCTCAACCACCACTTTGAAGGCGCTGGCAAACAAGTCTTTGCTATCGACAAAACTGGCTTTGACTTTGGCGGTGATGAGCAAATCGTTGGAGCGTTCAGACAAATTGGTCAAGGGCATGACCGACAACTCGTTCACCACCGATTTAACGTTTTCAATACGCTCTACAAGTTGCAACACGCCTTGGCGGTCTTTCTCGGCCGTGACCTCACCGGTGAGCAAAACTTGGCGGTTGAAACTGGTGACATTGACATGCACGCGCTCGCCCAAATTGTCACGAATGCGCGCCTGCGCTCTTATCTCTATGGTTTCATCTTCGAGTTGCGCGCCCGAGGTCCGTCGGTCGCTGGCGACCAAGGCGGTGCCGGCCACACCCGCAATCATCAAGGGGGCGCAAGCGCTTAACACGCTGAGCAGCACCAAACTGCTGAGTGCTTTGGCAAAAAATATGGGTTTCATTGGGGGTTCTCCTGTTCACCTAATAACTGACTGTCCACCCCATCGCACAAACAGTGCAGAACAAGCAAGTGAACTTCTTGAATTCGGGCGGTGCGCTCATGCGGCACACATATATGTATATCGGTCTCGCGCAACACCTGCGCAATTTTTCCACCGCCCTTGCCCGTCAGTGCCACCACAATCAAATCGCGTTGATGAGCGGCTTCAATGGCGGCCAAGACATTGCTGGAGTTGCCGCTGGTGGAGATGGCGAGCAAGACATCGCCCGGTTGACCCAATGCGCGCACTTGCTTGGAAAAAATCTGGTCGAAATGGTAGTCGTTGGCGATTGCGGTCATGAGGGAGCTGTCGGTGGACAAAGCCATCGCACCCAGCTCGGGCCTCTCACGCTCGAAGCGCCCCACAAACTCTGCGGCAAAGTGCTGTGCATCAGCGGCTGAGCCGCCATTGCCACACGCCATGACTTTGCCCCCGCCTGTGACGCACATCAACATGACCCCCACGGCAGCTGCGATGGGTTTGCTTAAAGCTTGGGCCGCCTGGTATTTCAGGTCTGCGCTGTCAATGAATTGCTGCTCTATGCGTTGTTCTAACATGACTTAATCATACCTTTGCCGCATTTGCGAGCAGCGTTATTCCTCAAAGGCGGCCTTGATCCATGTCAAGCATTCTGCTTGAAACAGCACCACATCAAATCGGCAAGGTGGACATGCGCGGCAGTTACGCAAAAAATATTTGGCAGCAAAAATGATGCGTCGCCGCTTGGTGGCGCTGATACTGGCCGCGGCGCCACCAAAATCATCCCGCGCTCGCGCCCTGACCTCGACAAACACCAAGGTGCCATCGGGCTCGCGCACAATCAGGTCTATTTCGCCGCCACCTCGCCCAGGTGTGCGGTAGTTGCAAGCCACCAAGGACAAGCCGTGGTCTAGCAAATGGCGCAAGGCGCGTTGCTCTGCGGCGTCGCCACGTTGCTTGGTATTGGGAGCAGGAAAAGAGGTGTTCATTGGTCCAACGTTTTGATTCCGCGTTAGTGGCAGCACACGACGCCAGCGCGGCACAAGCCCATCCGACAGCTTGCCTGTATGTGCTGGCCACGCCGATTGGCAACTTGGCAGACATGGGCTTGCGCGCCTTGCACCTGCTGGCGCTGGCCGACGCCTTGGCCTGCGAAGACACGCGTCACAGCCAAGCCTTGCTGCGCAGCTACGGTGTCTCCAAACCCTCCAGTGCTTTTTTGGCGCTACATCAACACAATGAAACAACTGCAGCTGAAGATGTGATTGTGCGATTGCAAAGCGGTCAGCGGGTGGCCTATTTAAGTGACGCAGGTACACCGGCCATCAGCGACCCGGGCGCCAAGTTGGTGGCCGCTGTGCAAGCCGCGGGCTTTCGTGTGATTCCCATTCCGGGCGCCAGCAGTGTCACCGCTTTGCTGAGCGTGAGTGGCTGCCAAGGCGACGGCAGTTTCGTGTTTTTGGGCTTTTTGCCCAGCAAAGCACTTGAGCGTCAAACAGCCATCCAAGCCATGGCGCAAGAAACGCGAACACAGGTTTTTTTAGAAGCACCGCACCGGATTGAAGCGCTCGCCAAGGACCTGGCTTTGCTGGGTGAACGCATGGTGAGTGTGGGGCGCGAACTGACCAAGCAGTTTGAAGAGGTGGCGGTGATGCGCGCCGACCGCTTGAGCGCCTGGCTTGAGGCCTCAACCCAACGCAGCAAAGGGGAATTCGCCTTGGCTTTGCACCCCTTGGCAGTCGCAGCACCTGGCTTGGGAGAAGCCGAGCGGGTACTGGACTTGCTGCTGGCCGAGTTGCCCATGAAAAGCGCGGTGCGCTTGGCCGCGCAAATATCAGGGGCACCGCGCAATGCCTTGTATGCACTGGCCTTGCAAAAGAAACCCGACGCCAGCAGTGACTGAAATTTAAGTGACCAAGTGCTGGGGTTTGTTGGCGACGAACAGTTCGATGTTGTCGATCAACTGGTCTGCCAAAAACTGCATGGCTTGCTGCGAGGCCCATGCCACATGGGGCGTGAGTAGAAAATTGGGCGAGCGAATATCGAGCAAAGGATTGCCATTTTTCGGTGGCTCCTGCGTCAACACATCAAAACCTGCGCCGGCAATCACGCCAGTTTCCAAGGCCTGCTTCAAAGCTTGTTCATCCACCAAGCCACCCCGCGAGGTGTTGATCAGCAAAGCACTGGGTTTCATTTGTTGCAACTGCGCCATGCCAATGAAGTGGCGCGAGGCGGGGGTTAAAGGGCAGTGCAAAGAAATAATGTCGGACTCGGCAAACACCTGTTCAGGCGGGACAAAGTCCACGCCAGCAGCTTTGGGTGGCGCATGGTCGGCAAATAACACCTTCATGCCCAAAGCACGGGCGATGTGGGCGGTGGCCTGACCCAGCACACCTTCCCCAAAAATGCCTAAGGTGCTGCCGTGCAAGTCGCGGATAGGGTAATCGAAGAAGCAAAATTGCTCTTCGGTTTGCCAGCGGCCCTTGAGCACATCGTCTCGGTAGGCCATCAAGTTGCGGCGCAAAGCAAAAATCAAGGCAAACGCGTGTTCGGGAACAGTATGCACCGCATAGTTGCGAATATTGGCCACAGCAACACCGCGTTCACGACACGCATCCACGTCAATCACGTCATAGCCGGTGGCGGCCATGGCAATCAATTTCAGGTCGGGCAGTTGCGCCAAGGTCTCGCGACGAATCGGCACTTTGTTGGTGATGACTATGCTTGCGCCTTGCAAACGCTGGACCACGTCTTCGGGACGGGTTTGCACATGCTCAGACCAGTCATGCGCAAAAGCCGGTTTGCGCAGCTCAGCCCTTAACGACTGCCTGTCCAGAAAGACTATTTTTTGCATGCTCATCCTTGTTAAAGACCGGCGCACCCAAGCCAGAGGGCGCGGCGTTATGGCGCCAATAGTTACCAGCGGCTGCAGCGCCGCTGCCTGGCTGCACAGCAACACCGCAGTCGAGCATGGCCATTTCAGCGCCATTGATCGCCGCCATCAGGTGCACCTCATTCATATCGCCGAGGTGGCCGATGCGAAACAACTTGCCGGCAACTTTGGACAGACCGCCACCGAGCGACAAGTTGTAGCGACGATAGGCGCGGGTAATCACATCGCCGCCTGCAATACCTGCGGGCAACATCACTGCAGAGACTGTGTCTGAATGCCATTTGGCTTCAACAGCGCACAACTTGAGTTGCCACCCTTGAGTCACCGCAGCACGCACACCTTCAGCCAGGTAATGGTGGCGGGCGAACACATTGTCTAGGCCTTCTTCTTCGAGCATTTTCATGGCCTCGACCAGTCCGTACATCAAAGGCAAAGCGGGGGTGTAAGGAAAATAGCCAGTGGCATTGCTTTGCACCATGTCATGCAAGTCAAAGAATGCGCGCTTGAGTTGGGCGGTTTTGTGAAGTGCCAATGCTTTGGCGCTGGCGCACAAAAGGCCCAAACCGGCAGGAAGCATCAAGCCTTTTTGTGAGCCGCTGACCGCCATGTCCACGCCCCAGTCGTCGAAACGAAAATCGACGCAGGCCAAAGAGGACACGCAGTCGACAAAGAACAGCGCAGGGTGCGATGCGTCGTCCAAGGCTTCACGCACACCGGCGATGTCTGAGGTGACACCGGTAGCGGTTTCGTTGTGACAAGCCAGCACCGCTTTGATGCTGTGTTGTGTATCGTTTTTCAAGATGTCGGCATATTGCTGCAAAGGCACGCCGGTGCCCCACTCGCAATCCACAATTTGTACCTCCAAGCCTAGGCGCTGGCACATGTCAATCCACAAATGGCTGAACTGGCCAAAACGTGCGGCAAGCACTTTGTCGCCAGGCGACAAAGTGTTGGTCAATGCCGCTTCCCAGCAACCCGTGCCTGAGGCAGAAAATATGAAGGGCGTACCGGTTTTGGTGCGGAATATGTCCTTGAGCCCAGACAAAACCGCGTGGGTCAGATGCGGGAAATTGGGCGAACGGTGGTCTTCCATAGGAACCATCATGGCGCGCTGTACACGCATTGGCACATTGGTAGGACCGGGGACAAACAGAAAATTACTACCAGCCATGAGAACTCCTATGGATTATTTAACGAACCATTTCATGCATCAAGGATGCAAAACACTCTCGCCGTAAACGGGGAAGGGCGCGACCAATTCGGCCACCTTGGCGCGTGCTTTCTCGATGTTCTGAGCGTCATCGGGCGCCTCGAGCACATCCGCAATCAGGTGAGCAGTCATGCGCGCTTGTTCTTGCAAAAAGCCACGCGTGGTCATGGCAGGCGTACCCAAACGAATACCGCTGGTCACCATGGGTTTTTCAGGGTCATTGGGAATGCCGTTTTTGTTGCAGGTGATGTGGGCATGACCCAAGGCAATTTCAGCGGCTTTACCCGTGATGCCTTTGGCGCGCAAATCGACCAGCATCACATGGCTTTCGGTACGCCCACTGACGATGCGAAAACCGCGCTCGACCAAAGTTTTGGCCAAGGTATCTGCATTCAACAAAACCTGCTGTTGGTAGGCCTTAAAGGCGGGTTGCAAGGCTTCATGAAAGGCCGTGGCCTTGCCTGCGATGACATGCATCAAAGGCCCGCCTTGCATGCCGGGAAAAACCGCACTGTTGATTTTTTTCGACATCTCTTCACTGTTGGTCAAAATGATGCCTCCACGCGGGCCGCGCAAGCTTTTGTGGGTGGTTGAGGTGACCACATCGGCATACGGCACCGGGTTGGGGTAAGCGCCACCGGCGATCAAGCCGGAATAATGGGCCATGTCCACCAGCAAATAAGCACCTATGCTTTTGGCCACCTGGGCAAACTTTTCCCAATCAATCTTCAGCGAATAGGCAGAAGCACCCGCGATGATCAGCTTGGGCTTGTGGGTGTGGGCCATTTTTTCCATGGCGTCATAGTCAATTTCTTCGGCCGCGTTCAATCCGTAGCTCACCACATTGAACCATTTGCCACTCATGTTCAAGTGCATGCCGTGTGTCAGATGGCCGCCTTCAGCCAAGCTCATGCCCATGATGGTGTCGCCGGGTTGCAGCAAGGCCAAGAACACCGCTTGGTTGGCTTGCGAGCCGGAGTTGGCCTGCACATTGACGAAATTCGCGCCATACAGTTCTTTGAGACGGTCAATGCACAACTGCTCAGCGATATCTACAAACTCACAACCACCGTAATAACGTTTGCCTGGGTAGCCCTCGGCGTACTTGTTGGTCAGCACCGAGCCTTGAAGGCGCATAACCGCTGGACTGGTGTAGTTTTCAGAGGCGATCAGTTCGATGTGTTGCTCTTGGCGAGCCGCCTCTTGCAACACAGCCGTCCACAACTCTGGGTCGCATTGCGACACATCTGAGTGGTCGGGAAAGGACGTCTTTGCAGTGGAAGTTTTGGTTAGCATGGGTGGTTTTCAAAAAAAATTAAATGACAAACATTGTAATTTAAGGGTACCGACTTGCCATAGCGTCCAGAGATACCACTTTGATACTGGCGGCTTTTCCGGCACAGCCAAAGGCCTCAAAGCGTGCTTTGCAAATACCCTTGGCTGCCTTGCGTGCAGCAATCAAGGCCTTGCGTGGGTCGAATTCGCTGCGATCTTGCGCAAAACTTTGACGCATGGCGCCGGTCATGGCCAAGCGGATGTCGGTATCAATGTTCACTTTGCGCACACCTGAGCGGATACCACGCAGAATTTCCTCTACGGGTACGCCATAGGTTTCTTTGATGTCGCCACCAAACTCACGAATGATTTCCAACCATTCTTGGGGCACGCTGGAGGAGCCGTGCATGACCAAATGGGTGTTGGGAATTGATTGGTGAATTGCCACTATTTGGTCCATGGCCAAAATATCGCCCGTGGGTTTACGGGTGAATTTGTAAGCGCCGTGGCTGGTGCCAATGGCAATCGCCAAGGCATCAACGCCGGTACGCTCAACAAAATCTTTGGCTTGCACCGGGTCGGTGAGCAGCATGTCGTGGGTGAGTATGCCCACCGCACCAATGCCGTCTTCTTCGCCAGCCTCGCCGGTTTCTAGCGAGCCCAAACAACCCAATTCGCCTTCGACAGACACGCCCACGGAGTGCGCCATTTCGCACACACGGCGGGTCACATCAACGTTGTAGTCGTAGGAAGCCGGTGTTTTGCCGTCTTGCATCAGCGATCCGTCCATCATCACGCTAGAGAAACCCGAACGAATGGATTGTTGGCAGACCGCAGGAGACACGCCGTGGTCTTGGTGCATCACCACCGGAATATCCGGATGGGTTTCAATGGCGGCCAAGACCAAATGGCGCAGATAGGCTTCACCGGCGTATTTGCGCGCACCTGCAGATGCTTGCAAGATCACCGGGCTATTGGTCTCTTGTGCGGCTTCCATGATGGCTTGGACTTGCTCGAGGTTATTGACGTTGAATGCGGGGATGCCATAGCCATGCTCGGCGGCATGGTCTAACACTTGGCGCAGGGATACGAGGGCCATGAAATTCTCCAGTTAAAAAATAAGGGGGGCCTTTCAGGCCTTTTTCTTGCGCTCGATCATGCGCCACACAAAGGGCGTGAAGATGAGTTGCATGGCGAGTTCCATCTTGCCACCGGGCACCACCACCGTGTTAGCGCGGGACATGAAAGAATCGTTGATCATGTTGAGCAAATACTGGAAATCGATGCCCTTGGGGTTGGCAAAACGGATAACCACAAAGCTCTCATCGGGCGCTGGAATTTCGCGAGCAATGAAGGGGTTGGACGTGTCCACGCAAGGCACGCGCTGAAAATTCACATGGGTGTGGGCGAATTGCGGGCAAATGTAGTTCACATAGTCGGGCATGCGGCGCAAAATCGTGTCGGTGACCGCCTCGGTGGAGTAACCACGCTTGGACTTGTCGCGCCAGAGTTTTTGTATCCACTCCAAGTTGATGACCGGCACCACGCCAATCAGCAAGTCGGGATGTTGGGCAATATTCACCTCGGGCGTGACCACCGCGCCATGCAGACCTTCGTAAAACAATAAATCGGTGTTACTGGGCACATCTTCCCAAGGGGTGAAGGTGCCAGGCTCTTGCTTGTAGGGTGCGGCTTCTTCATGGTCGTGCAAATATTTACGCTGCTTGCCCGTACCGGTGAGTGCATAGCTGCTAAATAGGGCTTCGATTTCGGCAAATAAATTGGTGCTGGGGCCGAAATGGCTGAAGTTTTTGTCACCCAGTTTCTCAGCTTCAGCGGCTTTTTTGCGCATTTCTAGGCGGTCATAACGGTGAAAACTGTCGCCCTCGATCACGGCGGCTTTCACGCTTTCACGGCGGAAAATATTCTCGAACGTGCGCGTCACTGAAGTGGTGCCGGCGCCAGATGAACCGGTGATGGCAATGATGGGATGTTTGACAGACATTTTTTTCTTTCGCTCAGAAGGTGTGCAAGGGCTTAAGCCCGAAACAAGCTGCGTTCTGCAAACAAGGGGTTGTCGATCTCGCGAGTAGCAGGTTCGCTGTGGTAGCGCTCAATGCGTTCAACCTCATTTTTCGAACCAAACACCAAACCTATGCGCTGATGCAAGCCAGTGGGTTTGACGCTCAGCATAGGTTCACGACCCGTGCTGGCGCGCCCACCGGCTTGTTCCATGATCATGCCGATGGGGTTAGCTTCATACAGCAAACGCAAGCGCCCAGGTTTGCTTGGGTCTTTGGTGTCGCGTGGATACATGAAGACACCACCGCGCATCAGAATCCGGTGCGCTTCTGCCACCATAGAGGCGACCCAGCGCATATTGAAGTCTTTGCCACGCTCGCCCGATTTGCCTGCCAAACATTCGTCCACATAGCGCTTGATGGGCGGCTCCCAGAACCGGCTGTTGGAGGCGTTGATAGCGAATTCTTGGGTGTCAACGGGTACTTGTAAATTGGAATGGGTGAGCATGAACTCGCCCAAGTTGGGCTCTAGGGTGAAAGCGGATACCCCATTGCCCACGGTCAACACCAACATGGTGGTGGGTCCGTACAAGGCATAGCCCGCGGCCATTTGGGTGGCGCCAGCTTGCAAAAAGTCGGCTTCCACCAAGTCGCGGCCGCTGTCGATGGCCTCTTGGGGTGCGCGCAATATAGAAAAAATACTGCCCACAGACACATTGACATCAATGTTGGATGAACCGTCGAGTGGGTCGAACACCAGCAGGTATTTGCCACGCGGGTATTTGCTGGGTATTTGGTAGGGGTCAGTCATTTCCTCGGAGGCCATACCCGCCAAATGACCAGACCATTCGTTCACGCGAATAAATAAATCGTTACTCAGTACATCGAGTTTTTTCTGTGTTTCACCTTGCACGTTAATTGCGCCGCCTTCTTGTGACGCATGGTCGCCGTACAAACCGCCCAACTCTCCCATGGCCACGGCGCGAGCGATGGCTTTGCATGCCAAAGCGACATCCAAAATCAATGCGTTGAATTCGCCCTTAGATTCTGGGAAGCGGCGACGTTCTTCAATCAGGTATTGGGTTAGCGTGGTGCGTTGGCGTAAGGGCATAGGGTCTCCATGATTTTTATTTTTGATGCCATGTGCGAAGTTGTTCTACGCTGACGCCGCCAAGGTCGGGTAAAACTTGTAATGCCCCCGAAAAATCATGGTGTGCCGTGAACCGGTTTTGGGTGATGATGGTTTTCAGTCCGGCAGCCATTGCCGAGCGCAAACCATTGGATGAGTCTTCAATGGCCAAACAATTGTCCGCAGCTAAGCCCAGTCGCGCCAAGGTTTGCACATACACCTGAGGATGGGGTTTTTTCTTGGGTGCGGTGGACGCGTCTTCGATCACTAAAAACAGCTCTTTCCAGTCGAGACCAATGGCGTTGCGCAACAGCACGGCGATATTGACCGGCGAGGTGGTGGTGGCAATCGCCAAGCGCAAGCCCTGTTGGTGCGCGCCGTGGATGATGTCGAGCACGCCTGGGCGCAAATGGACTGCGCCACCTTGCACCGCCGCTTCATAAGCTGCGGTTTTGAGCGCGTGCAGATGATCTATAGTGTCTTTCAAGCCCGACCCGTCGATGTCTTTCATCTCGGGATGCACATGCTTCCAATAGTGCAGCATGCGCTCTTTGCCACCGGAAATCTCCAACAGCTGGGTATATAAGGCCTCGTCCCAATGCCAGTCTAGGCCTTGCTCTGTGAAGGCATGGTTGAAGGCTGCCAAATGTGCGCTTTCGGTGTCGGCCAAGGTGCCGTCCACATCAAATATCAGCGCTTTAAGCATCAAATCACTTTCAACATGTTTATTCATCCGGGCGGACGTCCGCTTGATGAAAGACCCGACTGCCGGCGAAATCGGACGCAGTCAGGGTGCGTAAGTCATCGGCGCTGAGCTGCCGGTCGCGGTCGGCAAACAGCCGGCTGGCCTGGCGCAGGCGCGCCCGGTCTAGTGCATTGCGCACGCTGCGGGCGTTGGCAAAGTGGGGCTGCTGCACCCGCAAGCCCAGATAGCGCTCGAACACCGCGTCGGCATCCGGCGCAAACACATAGTTCTGGTCTTCCAGCATTTTTTGCGAAATCTGCAGCAACTCGTCAACCGAATAGTCGGGGAAGTCGATGTGGTGTGCGACGCGGGAGCTCATGCCGGGGTTGGATTCGAAGAAGGTGTCCATCCGGTCTTTGTAGCCCGCCAAAATCACCACCAAATCGTCGCGCTGGTTTTCCATGACTTGCAGCAATATTTCAATCGCCTCTTGGCCATAGTCGCGCTCGTTTTCGGGGCGGTACAAATAGTAGGCCTCGTCAATGAACAGCACACCACCCATGGCTTTCTTCAGCACTTCTTTGGTTTTGGGCGCGGTGTGGCCGATGTACTGGCCCACCAAATCGTCGCGGGTCACTGCCACCAGATGGCCCTTGCGCACATAACCCAGACGGTGCAGGATTTGCGCCATGCGCATAGCCACCGAAGTTTTGCCAGTGCCAGGATTGCCCACAAAGTTCATGTGCAAGCTGGGCGCCTCGCTGACAAGACCCAAATTGGTGCGCAGCTTGTCAATCACCAGCAAGGCCGCAATGTCGCGAATGCGGCCCTTTACCGGGGCCAGCCCCACCAGATCACGGTCCAGCTCGGCGATAACTTCCTCCACCTGGGACTGCGCCAAAACCTCACCCACACTTCGCGCTTGGCCAAGTGCCACTGCCGGCGTATCCAAGGGTTGCGATGCTGCTGCTGTCATAGAGGTTTCGGCGCGTACGCCAGGAATGGAGGAGTTACTCATGGTTATGTCGCAGTCTGGGCGGGCTTAGTAACGCTCGCCTTCGGGCTTGTCGGTGGCGTAGCTGTGCACGGTGTACTGGATCTGACGACCGCCGATCTCCTGCCTCGTCAGGCCAAAGCCGGGTTCGGTCTTGGGCCGGTTGACGATGTACGACATTTGCACAGACTCAACGCCTTGTGTTGCATCGAAGGCCGTCACGCGAATGTAGTGGTTAGGAAACGTTTTGCGGCACGCATTGATCTCCGTCAAGATGCCCGACGCGTCCTTCAAATCAAACATCGGGTTGCCGTACATCTCCCAGTAGGTGTTGCGAGGATGCGGATCATCGGTGTATTCAACGCCGAGTGCCCAGTTTTTGCCGAGTGCGTACTCGATCTGTGCGGTGATCTGCTTGTCAGTGAGTTCGGGCAGGTAGGAGAACTGGCCCTGTGTGAGGCGATTGCCTTGGTTGGTCATCATGATGAGGTATCTCCTTAAATGGAAGCCGTCGGCGTGACGGCAAAGTCGGCGGTGTCGGTGGATTCGTAATTAAAGCTGATGTCGCCCCAGGTGTCGATGGCGGCTTTCAGTGGCGAACACCATTTGGCTGCGTCCTGCAGAATTTGCGGGCCTTCGTTCCAGATGTCGCGGCCTTCATTGCGCGCCAGTACCATGGCTTCAAGGGCGACGCGGTTGGCCGTGGCCCCGGCCTGAATGCCCATCGGGTGGCCAATCGTGCCGCCGCCGAACTGTAGCACCACGTCGTCGCCGAGGTAGGTCAGCAACTGGTGCATCTGGCCAGCATGGATGCCGCCAGAGGCCACCGGCATGACCTTGTTCAGCGACGCCCAGTCCTGCTCGAAGAACAGACCCTTTTCGAGTTGCATCGGTGTGTGCGTGT
>CAMBXY010000030.1 GCA_945871945.1 Bordetella parapertussis | reverse complement strand
GCCAAATTAGACGCCAATACTTGGGTCTTGCAACATGGCGCTTTTGACAGCTTGGCCGAGGCCAAGTCATTTCAAGCCAACTCCAGTTTGTTTAAATCCGCCCAAGTCTTGTTCAGTCAGCGTAAAGGGGCTAAATCTTTTTACATTGTCTTGACCGGCCCTTATGCTGACAAAGCGATGGCGGAGACCCAAATCCGGCAAAACCCCGGCATGGCCAAGGCTTGGTTACGGACCTCGAAATCTTTGAAAGCCCAGTTCCAGGACTGATGTCAGTAAGGACTTTTCAAGTTGTCCGCTCAGCGGTCGACTTCTACTGCGGAGAATGATGTATGAGCAGTGAAGACATTTTTAACGATAAACCTTTGCCCGTGGTGAATGAAAAACACGTGGCCAAAGCTTTCAGTGCCGAGCATGTGTTCGAGCGCAGCAGCGCCTCGCCTGACACAGTCATTCCATCTGCTGCTAGCACCGACGAATTCCCCGATGAACCCGAGCCCCCAACAGAACCCATGCCCGAGCCTGAGCCGCTGGACGCAGAGTTTGTCGAGCCTCAAAGCAGCTACGGTCTTTCCGACCCCGCCAGTTTGGCGGCCGCCGGAACAGGCCAATTACACGACCCCGAATTGGCCGCACAACAGGCCCAAAAAACCGCCCAAGCTACTGTAGGTTCAACCGAAGGCCCAGCCCCAGCCCTAGCCCAGACCCCTGGCCCAGCGGCAGCGGCAACGGAAGCGGCAGCGGCAACGGCAACGGCGAGCTTGGCCTTTGTGGTGAGCAATGCCTCTTTGACCCTCGGCGACCTGTCATCCATCAAGTCTTCACAGCCCCATTTAGCCCATTTGTCTCAAGTTGGGCTAACCCAATCCGATACTTGGAATGAGCAGATCAAGCCAAGGATTGAGCATTTGCAGGGACAAATCCTTGAAATCAACGACCGGCTCGATCATTTAACGACCCGAAAATACCGATAAGGACTGTAGCCATGGCGCAAGATCAGGAAAACGCAAATTCGGGCGAAGCTGGCGCGTTTTTGGCCGAGCCGTCTGCTGCTGCGCAGGATGGGCTGGCTGCGGGTATCGATAATTTGCAATCGAATGCTTTAGATGGCAGCGAAGTTTCGCGCCAACTCGAAGACCTCACCGGCGTGGTGCTGAGTTCGGCTGAGGTTTCCACCCGCTCTGCCGAAGTGGCTGCCAATATCAGCGAAGAAATGCGCAATGTGATGATCCGAGTCGATGACATGGGCAAGCGCAATGTGCTGCATTCGCGGGTGATGTTGATTGGCTTGCTGAGTTTTTTACTGATTGCGGTGGGCACTTTTTTTGCTATTTCTACCCGCTTGCAACAAAACATTCGCCAACTCGATGCCCTGTCTTTGGCCGTGGGCAAGCGCGTGGTTGAACTCGACGCCACCATCACGGCCTTTGGTGACGCCACCAGAGGCTTGGGTGACACCACCGAAAAACTCACCGGCATGGAAGAGCGGCAAGTCAAACTCGATGGCAAGTTTGAAACCAAGATGGAAGACTTGAACAAGCTGTTCACCAAGATGCCCGAGCAAATTGCCGGTCAGGTCAATGGTCAAAGCGAGAAAAGTTTAGATGCGAAATTGCAGAATTTGCAAAAAAGCATACAAGCGGTAGAAGCCAAAATGCAGGCTTTGTCGGCCAAAGCTGCTGCCCCCGCTACCGCGCCAGTGCAAAACAACCAAGTGGTGATTGCCGAAATTCAAAAGCTGAAAAAAGATTTGGAAACCGCTTTGTCGGCCAATCAAGTGGCGACCAAAGCCGCTTACGAGCGTGAAAAAGCGGCCGAAAAAGCAGCTGATAAAGCAGCCATTGCTGCTGCGCGTAATCCCCCGTTGAGCTTGGCCCCTGCACCAGAGGCTAAACCCTCACAAACCAAGGCCGCAGAGCTTAAGGCCGCGCAAGCCAAGTTGGCTGAAGCCCGGGCAGCAGAAGCCAAAGCGCAGGCCAAGGCAGCGGCTGAAGCCAAGGCCGCTGAAGACGCCAAAGCAGCCGAAGCCAAAGCCAAGGCGGACGCCAAAGCGGCCGAAGCCCGTGCCAAAGCGATTGAAACCAGAGCAGCTGCCGAAAGGGCTGCTGCTGCCTCGCAAGCGCCGGCGATTCCTCCACGCGCACAACCCAAAGAAGACCGTGTCGTCTTCCCCCGCGCCAATACCGATAACTAAGCTGTTGCTTGTGCGCTGGGTGCCTCAAGCTGGAAATGCTGGGCGCTGGCCAAGGGCCAAAATTCTTTAAACGGTGCGGGCAGCTCTGCGCTGCTTTCTCGCAATAAACGCCCCTGTGCCAGACTGGGGTACACATCTTGTAGCGAACAGGTTTGGTGTGCGCTGAGGCGGCGCATGATGTGCTTGGCCTGCAGTTGTTGGGGTGTTTGTAAACCCGCGGCTTGCAGCAACTCTTTCAAAGACACCAAGGTCTGGTGGTGAAAGTTTTTCACCCGCTGCGCTTTGCTGGGTACCACCAAGGCCATTTGCCGTTGCGGGTCTTGGGTGGTGACGCCCGTGGGGCAGTTGCCGGTGTGGCAGGTTTGCGCTTGTATGCAACCCAAGGCAAACATAAACCCTCTGGCACTGTTGCACCAGTCGGCACCCAAGGCCAAGACCCTCACCATGTCAAAGCTGCTGATGATTTTGCCGCTCGCACCCAGTCGAATTTCAGAGCGCAGGTTCACCCCGCGCAAAGTGTTGTGCACCAAGTGCAAGCCCTCTAGCATGGGCATGCCCATATGGTCGGAAAACTCCAAGGGAGCGGCCCCCGTGCCGCCTTCTGCACCATCGACCACGATGAAATCAGGTGTGATGCCAGTCTCGAGCATGGCTTTGACAATCGCGAACCATTCCCAAGGGTGACCGACGCAGAGCTTAAAACCTGTGGGTTTGCCGCCGCTTAAGGTGCGCAGTTGCTGCACAAAAGCCAGCAACTCGGTGGGCGAAGAAAAAGCGCTGTGCGAGGCGGGCGAGACGCAGTCATGGTCGCAACTCACACCGCGCGCCTCGGCAATTTCGGGCGTCATTTTGGCCGCTGGCAGCACGCCACCATGCCCCGGTTTGGCGCCTTGGCTGAGCTTGATTTCAATCATTTTGACCTGCGCCTGGCTGGCTTGGCGGGCAAAGCCCTCGGGGTCAAAACGGCCTTGCTCGTCGCGGCAACCGAAGTAACCCGAGCCAATTTCCCAAATCAAGTCGCCGCCATGCATGCGGTGGTAGCGTGAGATCGAACCCTCGCCCGTGTCATGGGCGAAGCCGCCCATGTGTGCGCCTTGGTTCAAGGCCATGATGGCATTGGCACTCAAGGCACCAAAGCTCATGGCCGAGACATTGAACAAGCTCAAGGCATAGGTTTGGCTGCAGTCTTTGCCGCCGACTTGCACCCGAAAGTCGTGGCTGGCAATGTGTGTGGGTGCCATCGAGTGGGTCAGCCATTCAAAGCCTTGGTCCGACACATTGAGTTGTGTGCCAAAAGGTCGCTTGTCGGACTGGCCTTTGGCGCGTGAGTAAACCAAAGAGCGTTGAGCGCGAGAAAAAGGCGCAGCCTCGTTTTCGCTTTCGATGAAATATTGGCGAATTTCAGGCCGAATGAACTCCAGCAAAAACCGAAAGTGACCCAAGATAGGGTAGTTGCGTAAAACGGCATGGTGGGATTGCAGCAAATCGTGCACACCTATGGCGCTGAGCAGGGCAAACAACAGCAACCATCCATTCAGTTGCCCGCCAGCGAGCCAGACCAATAGGAACAGACAAAAGCCGCCTAAGCTGATGAAAAAAGTGGTGTAGCGAACCGGAAAGGCGACGCGAGCAGACTGAAGGCGTTGCAAAACTGCTGAAAGATCAAGCATGGGTGGATGTCTCCTGGGACGCCACCCGTGGTTTTGGCCTCAGGGGGGCGAATTGCGCAAACGGGAAGCCAATCTGGCCTGTGCCAAAGAGGATACCTCAGCGCGTAAGCGAGCCAATGACAGTTGTTGGTCCGCCGAGCGTTGGATTTCTTGCAAGTCTTTCAAAATCGTGTTGCGCAGCGCATCGAGCTCCACATCAATCGTGGACAAACGCTTGCGCAACTCGCGTTGCTGGTTCATGCGCTGGCTGAGCAAACTCACGCTGCCGGCGATGACTTTCCAGTTTTGCGCCAAATCATCTTGCGCGGGACGGTTGAGTTGCTCAAAAAGCTCGCCCAGCAAGGGGTCTTGCAAGACTTCGCTAGACGCTTGCTCGATTGGGGCAGGCTGTGGCGGGTCAATAGGCTCATGGTCGAAGTTGTGCACCTGCGCCCAACCCATGCCCGGGTCGTACTGCTTCAAACCTTTGAAAGCGAGAAATTTTTCTTCAGCCATGGTCTGCGTGCCTGGGGTTTTTGGCTTCAGAGTTTGGCCGCGGTGCCGCGTGCCAAACGTTTGAGAAATTCGGGAATACCCAATTGCGACAGGGAGCGCGAGTTGACGATGGCTTCGTCGGCTTCAGCCGTCTTGCGTTGGCGATAACGACCCAGCACCGAGTACTGCGAAGCATTCGGAATGGTTTCCAGCACACTGGGCTTGGTGGGCACCAAGGGCACACGCGCACGGCTGGCGTCTTGTTCGGTCAGTTTCACTGGGGCGGGCTTGCGCGGCTGGCTCGATTGCGCCATGCGGATTTCACGGGCAGCGCAAATCGCTTGACCAAATTCACGGAAAGATTCGCCACCCATGTCTTTCGCGTCCATCAGGTATCCGCGCTCGAACAAGTCGCGGGCAGATTGCGACTCCAAAATCGGCGGCGCCAGCATGAAACTGACGGGGAAGCGTTGACGGGTGAAGACATCGGAGTTGAGTTGCTCATTGAGCACACGGGTCGGACACACCACCAACATGGGACGGCGCTCGGAGGCAGAGTCAAACACCCAGCGGTTACGGTTCAAAAATCCCGACGTCGCGGCCAGTTCGATTTCAGACACCGAAGTGGGAACCAGCACCATGTCGAACTCGAACATCAACTCGCCAGCCAAGGAGTCCGACCAAGTTAAATCACAAACCAAAATATCGCATTCGCTGGCAGCACGGCGCATTTGCAAACGTGCTTCGAAAATGGGGCGGTTGCCGCCTTGGTCTACTGGCAAAGCCATGTGTTTGACAACAGCGCCTACATCAGGGGCTTGGTTCAGCCATGTGCTCGATGAACCATGCGGGTCCCAGTCGATCAGGGTCACACTCAAATTCATGTTTCGACTCAAAAAAGCCACCAAATTGGCTGACAGCGTGCTTTTACCCACACCACCTTTTTGACTTGTGACCAAAATTTTGAATGCCATCTTCAACTCCATAAAATACGAAGGTGTCTCATCCACTGGTAACTGCAATGTGCAGAAATCAATTGAAGAAATTTCCGTAAGGGGATGTGGATATTAGCTTTTTTTGCGTTTCTGTCAAATTTGCCGTTTTATAAAATGTTGTTTTGGTGCTACTCTCAACTTGATCTTCTGTATGGTTCACAATTGCGTGCAATGGACAAACTTCGAATAGACAAGTGGCTGTGGGCCGCGCGCTTTTACAAAACCCGCTCTATGGCAACGGATGAGATCAACAAAGGCCGTGTTCAGGTCAATCAACAAACCGCCAAGCCTTCTCGCGAGGTGAAAACCGGCGACACCGTGGCTATTCGCCGCGAGGGCTTGGTCCGCACTGTGACGGTGGTGAGTTTGAGTGATGTCAGAGCTTCTGCGCCCATTGCCCAAGGCCTGTATGCCGATACCCCTGAAAGTCTTCAAGCCAAAGAGACCCATGTGCAGCAACGCCGTTTTGCCAAAGAACCCGCATTGACCATAGAACATGGCCGACCCACCAAGCGCGACAGGCGCGATTTGCAGCAGGCCCAGCATGGCTGGGATGACCGTTGGAGCGCCTCCATTGACTAAGCTCTTGGCCATGGCTTGGCGCGCTTTGTGGCGCGACGCCCGCTCGGGCGAGTTGCGCTTGTTGTGGGTGGCCGTCACCTTGGGCGTGGCGGCTTTGTCCTCGGTGGGTTTTTTGGCCGATCGCATACAAGGCGGCTTGCAGCGCGATGCGCGTCAGTTGTTGGGCGGCGACGCCGTGATCGCCAGCGACCATGCTGTTCCCCCCGAAGTCTTCGCCAAGGTCAAAGCCATGGGCTTGACCTCAGCCGCCACCTTGAACTTTCCCACCATGGCCAGAAGCACACAAGGCGCCAGCCGTTTGGTGGCTTTGAAAGCTGTTGCTGAGGGCTATCCGCTGCGCGGGCGCTTGCAGATTGACCGGCCTCAGCCTAAGACCGACCGAGTGCCTGCTGCCGGCGAGGTTTGGGTCGAACCGGCCTTGATGGTTGCCTTAGAACTCAGTATTGGCGAGGATATTTTGCTAGGTGAGCGCAGACTTCGTATTGCAGAAATCTTGCTCAGTGAACCAGACCGAGGGGCTGGGTTCATGAATTTCGCCCCCAGAGTCATGATGAACCAAATCGATTTGCCGGCCACCCAGCTGGTGCAACCGGCGAGTCGACTCAATTGGCGACTGGCGGTGATTGGCCCGCCCGACAAAGTGAACCAGTTTGTTAGTTGGGCAGAGGTCTATGTCAAGCTGCCCGAGGTGCGCGGCATGCGGGTAGAGACCTTGGAGGCGGGGCGGCCTGAAATGCGCCAAACCCTAGACCGCGCTGAGAAGTTTTTGCATTTGGTGGCTTTGCTGGCCGCCTTGTTGAGTGCGGTGGCGGTGGCCTTGGCGGCGCGCGGTTTCGCGGCAAGGCATTTGGACGATTGCGCCATGCTGCGCGTGTTGGGGCAAAGCCAGCGCCATATCTTGACGGTCTATGTGCTGGAGTTTTTCACCGTGGGCGTGCTGGCCAGCTTGCTGGGCTTGATACTGGGTTTTGGCTTGCATCAGGTGTTCATCACTTTATTAGCAGGCTTGGTCGACACCGATTTACCCGCGCCGAGCATGATGCCCTTGTGGCAAGGTTTGGGCTCGGGCTTGACCTTGCTGGCCGCGTTTGGCTTGCCACCGATTTTGCAACTGGCCCAAGTGCCGGCTTTGCGGGTGATTCGCCGCGACTTAGGGCCGCTGCGCGCCGCTTCTCTGGGGGTGATGGGTTTGGGGCTGTTGGGTTTTTCGGCTCTGCTGCTGAGTGCCAGCAAAGACTTGTGGCTGGGCTTGATGGTGGTGGGTGGCTTTGCGGGTGCGGTGCTGGTGTTTGCGGGCATGGCTTGGCTAGGGGTGATGGCTTTGCGCCGCTCGATGGACATCGCGGGCATGCCGGTTTGGCTGCGTATGGCGACCCGCCAGATCAGCGCACGACCTGGCTACACCGTGGTGCAAGTCAGCGCTTTGTCGGTCGGCTTGCTGGCGCTGATGCTGTTGGTCTTGCTGCGCACCGATTTGGTGGACAGCTGGCGCAATGCAACGCCTGCAGATGCGCCCAACCGTTTTGTCATCAACATACAGCCCACGCAGTCGGACGCATTTTTACAAACTTTGCGCGACGAGGGCGTGGTCAATTTGGATTGGTACCCCATGTTCCGTGGGCGGCTGATTCAAATCAATGGCGAAGACGTACTCGCCGATCGCTACACCGAAGAACGCGCGCAACGTTTGATCGAGCGCGAATTCAATATTTCTCACAGCGCTGAGGCGCCTGCGCATAACCAGATTGTGCAAGGCAGTTGGCAGCCCGAAGAAGCCAATGCCATCAGCATGGAAGAGGGTATCGCCAAAACCTTGCAGCTGAAACTGGGCGACCAGTTGAGGTTTGACATGGCCGGTGTGGCCGTTGATGTCAGGATCAGCTCAATCCGACGGGTGGATTGGACATCGATGCGGGCCAATTTCTTTGCCATCTATCCGATGTCTTCTATGCCTGACATTCCAATGACCTATATCGCAGCCTACAAAGCGCCAAGCACCTCAGGTTTTGACAACGCATTGGTGAACCGTTTCCCCAACATCACCAATGTGGATATGGGCGCGACCATCAACCAAATACAAAAAGTGCTGGGGCAGGTGATTGGTGCGGTTGAGTTTTTGTTTGCCTTTACCTTGGCCGCAGGCTTGGTGGTGTTGTTTGCCGCGGTGACCGCCACACGCGAAGAGCGCGCCCATGAGTACGCGGTGTTGCGAGCGCTGGGCGCGGGTAACCGCTTGCTCGGCCAAGTGCAAACCGCCGAGCTGCTGGGCGTGGGTGCGCTGGCGGGCGCTTTGGCCGGCTTGGTGGCTGTCGCCATGGGCTGGGGTTTGGCCCGCTATGTGTTTGAGTTTGCTTGGAACGCCTCGCCTTGGGTGCCCTTGTTTGGCGTTGTCAGCGGAGCATTGCTGGCTTGGGGCGCAGGCTGGTGGAGCATGCGCGAGGTGCTAAGACGCCCGGTCGTGCAGACTTTGCGCCAAGCGAATTAATCGAATTAATCGAATTAATCGGTTAATCGGTTAATCGGTTAATCGGTTAATCGGTTAATCGGGGTCAGATTCCAATTAATTAATTGGAATCTGACCCCGATTAATTATTTAAGTAGAACGACCAAAGCGCCGGCGCCGCCTTCCGACCCCTTGGCTTGAACAAAGGCCAGCACTTCGGTTTTTTGTACCAACCAGCGTTGCACCTTGGATTTCAGTACCGGCGTTTTGCCAGGCGAGCCCAAGCCCTTGCCATGCACGATGCGCACACAACGCCAGCCGCGTTTGCTGGCGTCGCGGATGAATTGACCCAAAGCCTCGCGGGCCTCGTCGCTGCGCAAACCGTGCAAATCGATTTGCCCTTGCAAACTCCAATGACCTTTGCGCAGTTTTTGGGTGACATCCGTGCCTATGCCTTGGCTGCGGTAGCTGAGTTCGTCGTCGGTATCGAGCAAGGTAGAAACGTCGAAATCATCGCTGAGGCTTTCACGCAGCACATTGATATCGTCGCGAATTTGTTGCTGCGCCAAGGGCGGGGCAGGCATTGGGGACAAATCGACTCTAGGTGCATGGTCTAGGGTGGTCACCGCGCCTACCGCGCGGACAAAGAGGGTTTTCTCCGCATTGGCTCGCCGCTGGGCCTTCAGCTTGGCCGCTTCAAGCGCAGCCGCTTGCTCGGCATCAGCCACGAGTTTGGCTTTGATAGCGGCCAAGTCTTGCAAACTGCGCGCTTTCACCATGGGCTGTGCTCCGCCATGGACCAACTTTGGCCGGGACCGACGATGACATGGTCTAGCACCCGAATATCCACCAAAGCCAAAGCGGTTCGCAGGGTCTGGGTGAGTTTTTCATCAGCTGAGGAGGGGCGTACCTCGCCGCTGGGGTGGTTATGCGAAAAAATCACCGCACACGCGCCCAGCAACAGGGCTTTCTTCACCACCTCCCGCGGGTAGACCGAGGTTTGGTTCAAGGTGCCGCTGAACATCTCTTCAAACCGCAACAAGCGGTTTTGGCCATCTAAAAATAAGACACCAAACACTTCACGCTGTTGTTGCCCCAACTGCAGTTGCAAAAACTGCTTGACGTTATCGGGGTCGGTCATGATGTCGCGCACACGCATTTTTTGCAGCAATGCACGGCGCGACAACTCGACCACCGCCAGCAACTGTGAGCGCCTGGCCATGCCGCCCAAGCCCTTGCTAGAGCGCAAATGCTCGGGGCTGGCATGCAGCAAACCCGCCAAGCCTTGAAAGCGGTCAAGCAAACTTTGGGCAAGTTGCAACACACTTTGGCCAGGCAGGCTGCTGCCCAGCAGCACCGACAGCAGTTCCACATCGGTCAGCGCTTGGCTTCCCAGCGTGAGGAGTTTTTCGCGCGGGCGCATGGCTTTGGGCAAATCTTGAAGCTGCATGAATAAGAGCGGGGCTAGGCGCATGGAGGGGTCAAACAAGTGTCATCATCGGGGTTGGCAGAGGCTGCGCCAAGTGCGCCAAGTCCGCTGGGCGTTGTGATCCATGGCCTTTCTACAATAGATTAAGTTTACAAAAGATACCTATGCAAGCCACACCCACGATTGAAGCCAACTCTTTTTTGACGCTGCACTACCGATTGAGCGGGCCGCAAGGCGACATCATCAACACTTTTGGTGGTCCGCCTGCCACTTTGTCGCTGGGCAACGCCGAGTTGGCACCCGCCATCGAGGCCCGCTTGCTTGGCCTGACTGAAGGCGAGCATGTGAGCGTGCAAATGGCGGCAGGCGAAGCTTTTGGCGAGCGTAATCCGGCTATGCTGCAATGGGTCCCCAAGCAACTGCTGGCTACCTTTGGTGACGCGGATGCGGCCTACTTGTTGGGCGAGGTGGTGGAGTTTCCCGCGCCCAATAATGCGGGTAAGTATGCGGGGGCGGTTGCGCAACTGGGCGAGGAGGCGATTTTGTTTGATTTCAACCATCCGCTGGCGGGTCAAGCCGTCATGTTGGAAGTTCAAGTGATAGGGGTTTTGTAAATGTCAGATTTGCAAGAAATCATTTTGGCCGAGCCGCGCGGCTTTTGCGCAGGCGTGGACCGTGCCATCGACATCGTTGAGCACGCTTTAACCAAATTTGGCTCGCCCATTTATGTGCGCCACGAGATTGTCCACAACACCCATGTGGTGGACGATTTGCGTTCGCGTGGCGCCATCTTTATTGAAGACTTGAACGATGTGCCAGCGGGCGCCACTTTGGTTTTCAGCGCCCACGGTGTGCCCAAAGAAGTTGAGCATGAAGCCGTGCGCCGCGGCTTTCGCATTTTTGACGCCACCTGTCCACTGGTCACCAAGGTGCATGTGGAAGTCGCCAAGCTGCACAAAGAAGGTTTTGAATTCATCATGATCGGTCACAAGGGCCACCCCGAGGTGGAAGGCACCATGGGCCAACTGCCCAACGGCATCCATTTGGTTGAAGACACCGAGGACGTGTGGACAGTCGAGCCAGCGCAAACCCGTTTGTTGGCGGTGGTGACGCAAACCACTCTCAGCGTGGATGACGCCGCCGAGATCATGGCCGCGGTAAAAAAGCGTTTTCCCCAGGTGCGTGAACCCAAGCAACAAGACATTTGCTATGCCACCCAAAACCGCCAAGACGCTATCAAGGTGTTAAGCCCGCAGGTGGATGTGGTGATTGTGGTGGGCAGCCCCACCAGTTCCAACAGCAACCGCTTGCGCGACGTGGCCGCCAAATACGGCACACCCAGTTACATGGTCGACCATGCCAGAGAGTTGCAACCCGAGTGGCTAGAGGGCAAGCAGCGCATAGGCTTGACTGCAGGTGCCTCTGCGCCTGATATCTTGGTGCAGCAAGTCATCAGCCGCTTGCGCGAGTTGGGAGCTACCTCGGTACGCACGCTCGATGGGGTGCAAGAAACCGTTAAGTTCCCCTTGCCCAAGGGCTTGCGAAACGACTGACCAAAGATGCTCTCTACAATCTGTTTATGCTAGATATCGCTTTACTTCGCAGAGACTTGACCCAAGTTGTCACTCGCCTGCACACCCGCAAAAATCCCCAGTCTTTTCTAGATGTTCAGCGCTTTGAGTCTTTAGAGGCCGAGCGCAAAGACCTGCAAACCCGCACCGAGACATTGCAAGCCAAGCGCAACAGCTTGTCCAAAGAAATTGGTCAACGCAAAGCCAAAGGCGAACCGGCTGACGACATCATGGCCGAGGTGGGGCAACTCAAAGACGATCTTGATGCATCCGCCATCAAGCTAGATGTTTTGCAAAATGAATTGAGCCATTTGCTTTTTGCTGTGCCCAATTTGCCGCAAGAGGGTGTTCCCATTGGCAGCGATGAACACGGCAACACTGAGCTCCGCCGTTGGAGTCCCACAGGCACAGAACCCACGCCGCTTGGCTTTACACCCAAAGACCATGTCGATGTGGGTGAGCCTTTGGGCTTGGATTTCGAGATGGGCGTGAAACTCTCCGGCTCGCGCTTTGCTGTCATGCAAGGTCAAATCGCCCGCTTGCACCGCGCGCTGGCGCAATTCATGTTGGATGTGCAAACCCAAGAGCATGGCTACACCGAGTGCTACACCCCCTATATCGTCAACGCCGAGAGCTTGCGTGGCACGGGTCAGTTGCCCAAGTTTGAGGAAGATTTGTTTGCCGCCAAAAAAGGCGGCCAAGACGGCGATGCTGATGGCCAAGCCCTGTACCTGATACCCACCAGCGAAGTGCCCTTAACCAATTTTGTGCGCGACAAGGTGTTGGCTGAAAGCGAGTTGCCGCTGAAACTCACTGCCCACACGCCGTGTTTTCGCTCCGAAGCCGGCAGTGCAGGGCGAGACACCCGTGGCTTGATTCGCCAGCACCAGTTTGACAAGGTTGAGATGGTGCAAATTGTGCACCCCGACCACAGCAACGCAGCCTTAGACGAGATGACCGGACACGCCGAAGCTGTGTTGCAAAAGCTGGGTTTGCCCTACCGCGTGATGTTGCTGTGCACAGGTGACATGGGCTTTGGTGCGGCGCGCACACATGATTTGGAAGTGTGGTTGCCCGCACAAAACACCTACCGCGAAATCAGCTCATGCTCGAACTGCGAAACTTTTCAGTCGCGTCGCATGCAAGCGCGTTTTAAAAATGCACAAGGTAAAAACGAGTTGGTGCATACCTTGAATGGCTCGGGTTTGGCCGTGGGCCGTACCTTGGTGGCAGTGCTTGAAAACTATCAGCAGGCTGACGGCAGCGTGTTGGTGCCCGAAGTGCTTCGTCCCTATATGGGGCAGCTTCAATTTCTCAAACCCTGAACTTTCAATCTAAAGGACTTCCCATGCGCTTTTTGCCTGCTGTTGTAAGTACGCTGTTGCTGACGCTGGTGGCTTGCGCCAATATGCCCATGGGTGCGGGCAGAACCTCGTCCAGTGTGGATATGTCGGGGACCGATTTGCTGGGACAAACCCAGTTACCCCCGGGCGCTCGCATCTTGCACGAGCAGTCGCTGGTGATAGGCACGGGTGAAAACTGGGTGGGCCGCGTGGTGATGGATTCGGCCCGCGACACCACTTCGGCCTATAGCTATTTCTTGGATAACTACCCAAGTCAAGGGTGGACCTTGCTGTCTGCTGTGCGTGCCAAGTCCAGCGTGCTGGTGTTCAACAAAGGCGAGCGCAATGCGACGATTGAAATCCAAGAGGGCAACCCACTCTCAGGGGGTGCGGCGCTGGTGATTTTGACCTTGGCGCCGCGCAGCGCCAATGTGGCGTCTCCTGCTATGGCTAAGAACCCTGCGCC
>CAMBXY010000029.1 GCA_945871945.1 Bordetella parapertussis | reverse complement strand
CCGTCATTCCCTTGGTGTGGGACTTGTCTCAACCCGGACCGGCCGGTGGCGAATGGGGTTTAGGCCCGATGTTTTTGGCCACCAACTGCGCTGCCTGCCATGTCAACGCAGGTCGTGGCCGGGTCTTGGATGCCAGTGGCGCTTTGCCGATTCAACATGTGCTGCGCATCTCGGTGCCGGGCGAGGGGCCGCATGGCTCACCCAAGCCCGACCCGCATTACGGTACAGAGATTCAAATGTTTGACATCGTTACCCGCAAAGACCCCGAGGCGCGTGCAGGGGAGGCCGAGGTCTATATAGATTGGATAGCAAAAACCTTTTCGTTTCCCGATGGTGAGCGCATAGAGTTGCGTCAGCCTCAAGTGCGTATTGAAAAAACCAACTTCGGCCCCTTGGCCGAGGGCGCGATGATGTCTTTGCGTAACAGCCAAGCCATGGTGGGTTTGGGTTACTTGGAAGCCATCAGTGAAAAAGATATTTTGCAAGTTGCGCAACAGCAAAAAACGCAAGGCCTTAATGGACGGCCTAACTTTGTGCGCGATGACATCAACAAAAAACAGGTCATGGGGCGCTTTGGTTGGAAGGCCAATCAGCCCAGCATCAAGCAGCATATTGCCGCGGCTTTTTCAAGCGACATTGGCATCACCTCTGCGGTCTATCCGCAAACCGATTGCCAACCTGTGCAGCTTGAATGCTTGGCCGCCATCAAAAGTGCCAAGCCCGAATTGCGCCCCGAGTTGTGGGACTCGATCACATTTTGGACGCAGGCCTTGGCAGTACCCAAGCAGCGTCACACAGATAAACCTGAAGTCATGCGCGGCGAGGCTTTGTTTGTGTCAACGGGTTGCGCCCTGTGCCATGTGGCTGAATGGCGCACCGGCAAATATGCAGCAGTGCCGCAAATTTCCAACCAACGCATACGGCCCTACACCGATTTGCTGCTGCATGACATGGGGCCCGACTTGGCCGATGGACGACCCGATTTCAAGGCCAGCGGCAGCGATTGGCGCACACCACCCTTGTGGGGCATAGGTTTATCTAAGCAGGTGAGCGCCAGCACGTCTTTTTTGCATGATGGGCGCGCACGCAATTTGTTGGAAGCGATTGTGTGGCATGGCGGTGAGGCCCAAGCTTCTCGCGATAAATTCACAGCCTTGCCTGCACCGCAGCGTCAAGACTTGCTGGAATTTTTAAACTCGCTTTAAGCTTAGCTGCTCAGCGTCACTGTTTGTATGCCTGCCAAGCCAGGCATGGCAAAACTCTCGGGGTCGAAAGCCGTGTCGCCATCGGCGTCTGCCATCCCCGTGGTTTTGAGGTTTTGAAAATCAAACAGCTCGGTGTCTAGCAAATGCGAAGGCGCAACATGTTGCAATGAATTGAACATGATGTCCAAGCGACCAGGGTGTTTTTTCTCCCATTCGCGAAGCATATTGCCCACCTGCTGGCGCTGCAAGCCGTCTTGGCTGCCGCACAGAGTGCAAGGAATGATGGGAAACGCTCGGTGCATGGCCCAGCGTTCCAAGTCGCGCTCAGCCACAAAAGCCAAGGGGCGAATCACGATATGGTGTCCCGCATCGCTGACCAATTTGGGCGGCATGCTTTTCAACTTGCCCGCAAAAAACATATTCAGAAAAAACGTTTGCAAGATGTCATCGCGGTGATGACCTAGGGCAATTTTGGTTGCACCTATTTCATCGGCCACCCGGTACAAAATGCCACGGCGCAAACGACTGCACAGGCTGCACATGGTTTTGCCTTCGGGGATTTTTTGCTTGACGATGGAATAGGTGTCTTGGGTTTCGATGCGAAAGGGCACGCCCAATGTGCTGAGATAGTCGGGCAGCACATGCGCGGGAAAGCCAGGCTGTTTTTGGTCTAAATTGACCGCGATCAAATCAAAATGGATGGGCGCGCGGGCTTTCATCTTCAACAAAATATCCAGCATGCCGTAGCTGTCCTTGCCCCCCGACATGCAGACCATCACTTTGTCGCCTTCTTCAATCATGTTGTATTGAACAATGGCTTCGCCGACCTGACGGCACAGGCGTTTTTCGAGTTTTTGGGTTTCCCGTTCAATGTGCATGGTTCACCATGTTCCCGCCTCCATGCGGATAGCGACTTCGCAGTCGTCAAAAATTTCCAGTTTGGTGATTTTCACCCGAACCGCTTGCACCCCTTGCAGTTGCATTAAGCGGTGGCAGAGTTTGCCAATCATGGTCTCAAGCAGGTTGACATGCTCGGCGGTGCATTCATCGATGATGATTTGCCGCACCTTGCGGTAATCGAGGACGCGGTAGATATCGTCGGCTTCGGGCAAAAGAGGTTGTGCGCCCAAGCTGAGTTCAGCGTCCACCTGAATCGGTTGGGGCGCTTTTTTTTCGTGCGCCAAAATGCCCAAGTCTGCGTTAAAGCGCAGGCCAGTCAGTGAAAGAATTTGTTGAGGGCTTGTTTGCATAGGGAAAGCTTGCTACCAAGTTTTACAGCCGACACGCTCGGTGCCTATAGACAGGCAGTCGGGATAGACATCGGGTTTTGAAGTATTGACGCGTGCTGCCATGATCTGTGGATGCGACATGAGTTGATTGAAGAGGGCGTCGCACAACGTTTCTTGTAACTCGTGGTGCGCGTCGCCTACGGTTTGTTGAATCATCTCTCGCAAAAAATCATAGTTGAGGGTGGAAGAAATATCGTCTGAAGTTGCGGGCGCATGTTCAAGGCGAACACATATATCGACATCAAACCACATCCGCTGGGCTGCGCTTCTTTCGAAATCATGCACCCCAATGCGAACCGGAAGATCGAATTGGCGCAGACTCATGAGCCGGCAGTGTGTGGCCAAACGCGCATCGAGAACGGCGAAATCAAGCAATGTACTCATGAACCCACCTGTGGGTTGATGGCGAACATGACATCTCGCGTAAGCGGCACCAAATGTTGTCCGTTATCAACTTGAATGGTGCAACCTGTCAGAGCATCGTTCTCCGCCATGAAAACCGCCGTGCGCGCAATATCAACGGTTTGAATTTGACGTTGCAGCAAATTAACTTTTGAAGCTTGATCAAAGTTTGCTTGGGTTTGATCGCCGCTGAGGTAACTCAAACCTGGCGACAAACCGCAAACCCTAACCACGGGCGCCAAGGCCTGCGCTTGCAAGGCCACGCTTCTTTCAAGCGCCAGTTTGCTGACGGTGTAGGAAAAATAATCGGGGTTGAGGTTGTGCACCTTTTGATCTAACACATGAATCACACACAAATGCTTGGCAGGGTGTTCGGCTGTTTTCGCTCTGAGCGCTAACGAATTGGCCAGCAGCAAAGGCACCACCGTGTTGGTTTGAAAATGCATTTGCAAAACAGCCGCGCTGCTGGAGGCTGCGTCGTCCATTGAAAAAACCGAGGCATTGTTCACAATGCATTGGGGAAGCTGGCCGGCTTGCAATTCACATTTGTCCAGCAAGTGGGCATGCGCATCAGCTGCCGACAAATCCTGCTTGAGCACAACGCAGGTCTTGCCCAAGCCATGCACCATGTCTTGTGTTTCTAGCGCTTCTGTGTCGGAGGTGTTGAAATGACAAACAACATTCCAATCGGCACGCGCAAAGGCCAAGCAGAACTCGCGACCCAATCTTTTGGCGCCGCCCGTCACCAAGACCCAAGGGCTTTGATTCATTCGGCTACCTGCATGTTTAATTCAAGTTTCATCACTGCTTTCAGCATCCCCTGCATCCATTTTGCGAGCCATACAATCACCCACAGACTTCTGGGCCACTTGAATTATGACTGCTCAAGCGTCTTCGCTGACGACAAAAATCAAACAGTTCATGCAGGCGGCTGGGGGTTGGTTGCCCTTTGACCGGTTCATGGCGCTGGCCTTGTACGCGCCGGGTTTGGGCTACTACGCTGCGCGGCAAGGTCAGATTGGCCGCATGCCAGCCTCGGGCAGTGATTTTGTGACGGCCCCCGAGATGTCTTCTTATTTCGGCACAAGCTTGGCGTGCAGTGTCAAAGAAGCCTTGGTGCATACCCACAACAATGAGGTGCTTGAGTTCGGTGCGGGCAACGGCACACTTGCTTTGCAGCTGCTCTCGGCCTTGGGCGAGCAAGTGAAAACCTACACCATTGTCGAGGTCTCGGCGGCCTTGCGCGAACGCCAAGCGCAAACCTTGGCGGCTTTTGGCCAGCAAGTCAGGTGGGTGAATGAGTTGCCCGACAGCATACAAGCCGTGGTGTTGGGCAATGAGGTGCTGGACGCCATGCCCGTGCGCTTGTTGCAGCGCAGTGCCGGTATTTGGCATGAAAGAGGCGTGGTGTGGCGTGAGGCAGAAAGCTGTTTTGATTGGCAAGACCAACCCACTGACGAGCGCCCGCCTGTGGAGATTGCCGGCGAATACGATTACCTGACTGAAATACACCCACAGGCCGAGGCTTTTGTGCGCAGTGTCGGCGAGCGTTTGCAACGCGGTGCGATGTTTCTCATCGACTATGGTTTTCCAGAGGCCGAGTACTACCACGAGCAACGCCATATGGGCACATTGATGTGCCACCAAGCGCACCTGAGCGACAGCGACCCTTTGCAAGATGTGGGTCGCAAGGACATCACCGCACACATCAACTTCACCGGCGTGGCCTTGGCAGCACGTGAGGTGGGCTTAGAGGTCTTGGGTTACACCAGCCAAGGGCATTTCCTTATCAACAGCGGCTTGCTGGGATTGCTAGAAAATGCCTCAATGCAAGACAAGGCCATGGCGCAAAAACTGATGCTTGAACACGAGATGGGTGAGTTGTTCAAAGTTATCGCCTTTGGGCGTGGCGAAATTTGGCAGCCTTTGGGCTTTGTGCAAGGTGACAGAACGCACAGGTTGTGAACACATGTTTCGTTGGTTGATTGTGGTTTTCTTGGCCTTGTTGTTGATTCAAAGCGTTATGCCTTGGTTGCACAAACTCGGCTTCGGTCGCTTGCCAGGCGATTTTCGTTTTCGCTTGTTTGGGCGCGAGTTCTTTATTCCTTTAACCACCACCATCATTCTGAGTATGGTGTGTGCAGGTTTGTCACGCTTACTCTAGGGACATTCGCGGCAGTTAACATGACCGCATGGATAAGAAGTTCAACCCATTCAGCGCAATCTCACCAAATCAAAATGGTGCGAGCAAGCTGTGGCTGCTGTCAGTCTTGGCAGTGATGGCATTTGCCGCAAGCTGGTTTTACCCAGAGATCAAAAACAAGCTCAGCACCCTCTTGGGTGGGGAAGAAGTCACAGCTTCTGCCGACGGCCGCGCCAAGCCAGAGGGCGGCAAAATTGGCCAAGACGCCAGAGGCGGCAAGGACGGTAAGGGCAGCAAAGGCGGTGGTGAAGGCTCGCGCAAAACGCCGGTCAGCGTGGGCGAAGTACGCAACAGGGATGTGCGTTTCACCGTGCAAGCTGCGGGTACTTTGATGGCGCTCAATACCGCTGTGGTGCGTGCCAAGGTCGATGGCGAACTCAAAGCCCTGCGGTTCACCGAGGGTCAGTATGTGCAAGCCGGACAGTTGTTGGCCGAAATAGATTCACGCCCTTTTGATGCGCAGCTCAACCAAGCCCAAGGCCAATGGGCCAGAGATACCGCGCTTTTAAAAAACGCCGAGCTCGATTTGCAGCGCTACCAAGACTTGCTCAGCAAAGACGCGATTGCCAGACAACAAGTGGAAACACAAGCGGCCTTGGTGCGTCAGTTGCAAGGCACGGTGCAGGCTGACCAAGCGCAAATCGATCTTGCCAAGTTGCAGTTGTCCTACACCCGCGTCACCGCTCCTATCAGCGGACGCTTAGGCCTCAAGCAAGTCGAGTTGGGCAGCTTGGTGCGCGCCAGCGACCCCAATGGCGTGGTCAGCATCACCCAAACCCAGCCCATGGCGGTGGTGTTTTCGGTGCCCGAGATACACGTGCCTTTGATCATGCGGCAATTGAAATTGGGCAAAGCTTTGGCTGTGGAGGCTTGGGACCGCGATCAAAAAATCCGTTTGGCCCAAGGGCGCGTCAGCACCACCGATAACGCCATCGATGTGGCTACGGGCACTTTGCGTCTCAAAGCCACTTTGGATAACCGTGACGGCAGTTTGTTCCCCAATCAGTTTGCCAATATCCGTTTGCAACTCGACACTTTGAAAAATGCATTGGTGGTGCCGGTACAAGCCGTGCAACGCGGCGCGGCAGGCACGTTTGTCTATGTGGTGCAGGCCGATAACACCGTGCAAGTTCAAGCTGTGCAACTCGAGGCGGTAGAGGGTGACTGGCAGGCAGTCATTGCCGACCTGAAAGCGGGCCAACAAGTCATCACCGATGGCGCCGACCGTTTGCGCAACGGCAGTGGCGTGGAGGTGGTGAAAGCGGCCAAGCCATGAACCTGTCGCGTTTGTTTATTTTGCGGCCGGTGGCAACTTCCTTGCTGATGCTGGCACTTTTGTTGTCAGGTGCTTTGGCTTACCGCCTTTTGCCGGTGGCCTCCTTGCCGCAAATTGATTACCCGACGATTCAGATCAACACCCTGTACCCAGGCGCAAGTCCCGAGGTGATGACCGCCACCGTCACCGCGCCCCTCGAGCGACAACTCGGCCAAATGCCTGGCTTGGATCAAATGACCTCGGTGAGTTCGGGTGGTGCATCGGTGATCACTCTGAGGTTCACGCTCAAGCTGCCTCTCGATGTGGCCGAGCAACAGGTGCAAGCCGCGATCAACGCTGCCACCAGCGTCTTGCCCAGCGATTTGCCCATGCCCCCGTCCTACAGCAAGGTCAACCCAGCCGATGCTGCGGTCTTGACCTTGGCCATCAGTTCGCCCTCGCTGCCCATCACGCGTGTGCATGACATGGTGGAAAACCGCTTGGCCATGCGTTTGTCGCAAGTCGCTGGCGTCGGTTTGGTCAGTATCGCCGGCGCCCAACGCCCAGCCGTGCGGGTGCAGGTCAACAGCCAAGCCCTGAGCGCGGCAGGCTTCTCGCTGGAAGATGTGCGAAGCGCCATCAACCAAGCCAATGTGAGCATGGCCAAGGGCAGTTTCGATGGGCCAGCACGTGCCTCCAGCTTGGATGCCAACGACCAGTTGCAATCGGTAGAAGACTATGGAAACTTGGTGTTGGCCTACAAAAACGGCAACCCTTTGCGTTTGCGCGATGTGGCGGCAATCGTTGACGCACCGCAGAACAACCGTTTGTTTGCTTGGGCCAATACCCAGCCCGCCATCATCTTGAATATCCAGCGCCAACCGGGCGCGAATGTGATTGAAACCGTGGCTCGCGTGCAGGCCTTGTTGCCGGCATTGCGTGCGGCATTGCCGCCGAGTTTGGATGTGCAAGTGATGACCGACCGCACCACCACCATACGCGCTTCGGTCCATGCTGTGCAGTTCGAGTTGTTGTTGTCAGTGGCCTTGGTGGTGATGGTGATCTTTTTGTTTTTACGCAGCGCCGCCGCCACCATGGTTCCCGCCGTGGTGGTGCCTTTGTCGCTGGTGGGCACTTTTGCGGTGATGTATTTGGCGGGTTTTTCCATCAACAACCTGACCCTTATGGCGTTGACAGTGGCCACCGGTTTTGTGGTCGATGACGCGATTGTGATGATTGAAAATATTGCCCGTGTTTTGCAAGACCCCGACAGACCGCGTTCACCGTTGGAAGCCGCCATTGAAGGGGCGCGTCAAATCGGTTTCACCATTGTGTCGCTGACGTTTTCGCTGATCGCGGTGCTGATTCCCTTGTTGTTCATGGGCGATGTGGTAGGGCGTTTGTTTCACGAGTTCGCCATCACTTTGGCTGTGGCGATTTTGATTTCTGCGGTGGTCTCGCTGACCCTCACACCCATGTTGTGCGCCCATGTCTTGCGTGTGGACACCACCGACCACAGCACCCTAGGCAACAGCGCTTGGTTGCAGCGCTTGATTGATGTTTACGCCCTCGGTTTGAACTGGGTGCTGGACAGACCTTTGGCCACACTTGCCACCTTTGCCTTGACGCTGGTCTTGACCGTCGTGGCGTATCTCATCAGCCCCAAAGGCTTTTTCCCTTTGCAAGACACGGGTGCGGTGCAAGTCATCACCGAAGGCACGCAGTCGAGTTCTATCGAGGCCATGTCGCAACGACAACAAGCGCTGGCCCGACTTTTCTTGCAAGACCCTGCGGTGCAAAGCCTCACCTCTTTCATTGGTGTTGATGGCCCGAATGCCAGTGTGAATGCCGGGCGCATGACCTTGAACTTCAAGCCCAAGTCCGAGCGTTCAGAGGGCTTGCAGCAAACCTTAGAGCGGCTGACCCGACTCGGCAACCAAATCCCGGGCTTACAGGTTTTCTTGCAGCCCTTGCAAGATTTGAGCTTGGATGACCGCGTAGCGCGCAACCAATTTCGTTTTCTACTCAGCGGCCCCGATGGTCCTGCGCTGGGCCAGTGGTCTGGGCGACTGCAAGAGCGCTTGCGCCAAGACCCTGCGCTGGCCGAGGTGGCGTCCGATTACCAAGACCAAGGCTTGCAAGCCTATGTGCAAATCGACCGAGAAGCCGCTGCGCGTTTGGGGGTGAGCGTCTTGGCCATCGATAACGCGCTCTACAACGCCTTCGGACAGCGTTTGGTCTCCACCATCTTCACCCAAAGCAACCAGTACCGCGTGGTGCTGGAGGTGCAAGACCCAGAGCGCCAAGGGCTTGCGGCTTTGTCGCGCTTGCATGTGCCTTCGCTGAATGGCACGCAAGTGCCGCTCAGCAGCGTGGCCAAAGTGGAGGAGCGCGCGGCACTGCTGAGCATCTTGCATGTGGCGCAATTTCCGGCGGTCACCCTGTCGTTCAAGCCGGCTGCTGGGGCGTCGCTTGGCGAGGCGGTGCAAGCCATAGAGCGGCATTGGCAAGCCTTGGTTGCCGAGGAAGGCGTTCCTGCTTCTATCGAGACGCGCTTTGAGGGCGCGGCTTTGGCTTTCAAAGCCTCCTTGCTCAGCAGCTTGTGGCTGGTGTTGGCGGCGGTGGTCACCATGTACATTGTTTTGGGCGTGCTGTACGAAAGCTATATACACCCGGTCACGATTTTGTCTACCCTGCCCTCGGCTGCCCTGGGTGCTTTGTTGGCTTTGCTGGCAGCACGTATTGAGTTGGGTTTGATTGCGGTCATTGGCATTGTTTTGCTGATTGGCATTGTGAAGAAAAACGCCATCATGATGATCGACTTTGCGCTGGATGCCCAGCGTCACCAAGGCATGCCAGCACGCGAAGCAATTGTCCAAGCCTGCTTGCTGCGCTTTCGCCCGATTTTGATGACCACCATGTGCGCATTGCTGGGTGCTTTGCCGCTGATGCTGGGCAGCGGTGTGGGCAGTGAGTTGCGCCATCCCTTGGGTGTGACCTTGGTGGGCGGTTTGATTTTGAGCCAGTGGTTGACGCTGTTCACCACGCCAGTGATTTACCTCAAACTCGACGCTTGGGCGCGTCGTCGCGCCTCGCTGCCATGAATTTTTCTGCGGTCTTTATCAACCGACCGGTAGCCACCAGCTTGCTGAGTTTGGGTTTGGCCATGGCGGGTGTGTTGGCCTATATGCAGTTGCCTGTGGCGCCTTTGCCGCAGGTCAACTTCCCCACCATCTCGGTGTCGGCCAGTTTGCCGGGTGCCAGCCCCGAAACCATGGCTTCTACAGTGGCTACGCCTTTGGAGCGGGTCTTGGGCAATATCGCTGGCGTCACCGAAATGACGTCCAGCTCTTCGCAAGGCAGTACCCGCGTGACCTTGCAGTTTGAACTCAACCGCGATGTCAATGGCGCAGCGCGGGATGTGCAAGCCGCCATCAACACCGCGCAAAGTTTGTTGCCCACCGGCATGCCCAGCCGTCCCACGTATAAAAAGGCCAACCCCGCTGACAGCCCCATGCTGATTCTGGCTTTGACGTCAGACAGCTATTCACGCGGGCAGATGTACGACTTGGCCTCCACCACTTTGGCGCAACGCTTGTCGCAGGTCGATGGTGTGGGGCAGGTCAGCATTGGTGGCGGTGCATTGCCTGCGGTGCGCATTGAGCTAGACCCGAACAAACTCGCTGCCAACGGCGTTTCTTTAGAAATGGTTCGCCAAGCGGTGGTGGCGACCAACGCGCACCGCCCTAAAGGGGTGATTGAAGACCAACACCTGGCCTGGCAAATCGAAGCCAATGACCAAGCTCGCAGCGCGCAAGACTATGCGCCGCTGATCTTGCGCTATGTGAATGGGCAGGCCTTGCGCTTACAAGATGTGGCGCAAGTGCTGGATTCGGTGCAAGATTTGCGAACCGATGGTGTGTCCCAGGGACAACCTGCTGTGTTGTTGGTGTTGAACTTGCAGCCGGGCGGCAATGTGATTGAAGCGGTTGACCGGGTGCGTGAGCTGCTGCCCAGATTGCAATCGGGTTTGCCCGCCGCGGTGACCATGACGGTGGTGTCAGACCGTTCGCCCACGGTACGTGCCTCGTTGCTGGAGATTCAAAAATCTTTGGCGCTGTCCATGGCACTGGTGATTTTGGTGGTGGGTTTGTTTTTAAAGCGCTGGCAAACCGCACTCATTCCCGCTGTGGCCCTGCCTTTGTCGCTGGCGGGCACCTGTGTGGTGATGTACCTCTTGGGTTTGAGTTTGAACAACCTCACCTTGATGGCCTTGACCATCGCCACCGGCTTTGTGGTGGATGATGCGATTGTGGTGCTCGAGAACATCACTCGGCTGCGTGAGCGGGGCATGCCGCTACGCCAAGCGTGTTTTGAAGGTTCGCGTGAGATTGGTTTTACCGTGGTGGCCATCAGCATTTCTTTGGTGGCGGTATTCATTCCGATCATGTTCATGGGCGGGGTGCTGGGTCGGCTGTTTCGTGAATTCGCGGTCGTCATGACATCGGCGATTTTGATTTCCATGCTGGTCTCATTGACCACCACGCCCATGATGTGCGCTGCATTGCTGTCGCCCTTGAAAGCACAAGCCCGCAAGCTTCGGCCCAGCAAGTGGCTGCTGTTTTACCGGCGCAGCTTGGCTTGGGCTTTGCGCCATCAATGGTGGATGTGGTTGGTGCTGATCGCAGCGATTGCTTTGAATGTGGCGCTGTACCGCGCCATACCCAAGGGTTTTTTTCCGCAGCAAGACACGGGCCGCATCAACGGCTATATACGTGCCGACCAAAGCTCCTCGTTCCAAGCCATGCAAGAGCGCTTGCACACCATGCTGGCCATCGTGCAGTCCGATCCGGCGGTGCTCACCGTCACTGGCTTTACCGGCGAGGGCCAGCGCAATGCTGCCCGCATGTTCATGACGCTCAAACCCCGCGATCAACGCGACGTCAGTGCCGAGCAAGTGGTGGCGCGTTTGCGCGCACGTTTATCCAAAGAGGCGGGTGCGCGTTTGTTTTTAATGCCGGTGCAAGATATTCGGGTGGGCGCCAGGGCGTCCACTTCCGAATACGAGTTCACCATCAAATCCGATGATCTCGCCCAGCTGCGTGAATGGGAGCCCAAGTTGCGCCGCGCCTTGGGCAAGCTCAAAGAGCTGGAAGACATCAGCAGCGACTACGAGGAGCGAGGTTTGCAAACCTCGGTGGTGATTGACCGTGACGCGGCCGCTCGCTTGGGCTTGTCGGTCAGAGCCATTGACACCGTGTTGGCCAATGCTTTCAGCCAGCGCCAAATCGGCATCATTTACAACCCTTTGAACCAGTACCGTGTGGTGATGGAGTTGGCCCCGCCTTATTTGCAAAGCGCCGAGTCTTTGCGCCGCTTGCAGTTCATCAACGACAAAGGCCAAGCCGTGCCCTTTGCCAGCTTTGCCCGCATCGAGCTCACCAACACCGCTTTGTCTGTGTCGCATGAAGGTGGCGTGCCCTCGGACACCTTCAGCTTCAGCTTGGCGCCTGGCGTGTCTTTGTCGCAAGCCACCCAAGCCGTCGACCAAGCCGTGGCTCAACTCAACTTGCCGGTGTCGGTGCGCGCCAGTTTTGCCGGCACAGCTAACGCGTTTCAACAGTCGTTGGAAACCCAGCCGTGGTTGATACTGTTTGCCTTGCTCACCCTGTATTTGGTCTTGGGCGTGTTGTATGAAAACCTGCTGCATCCCCTGACCATTTTGTCGACCTTGCCGTCTGCGGGCTTGGGTGCTTTGCTCACCCTGATGGCCATGCGCACCGAGTTCAGCATCATTGCCATGATCGGCGTGATCTTGCTCATAGGCATTGTGAAAAAGAACGCGATTTTGATGATCGATGTCGCTTTGCAGCAGCAAGCCCTGGGCCGCAGCCCGGCCCAAGCGATTTATGTGGCGGCACAGCGGCGCTTGCGCCCGATTCTCATGACCACCGCGGCGGCCATGCTGGGCGCGATTCCCTTGGCCTTGGCTTTTGGCGTGGGTTCAGAATTGCGCCAGCCCTTGGGGCTGGCCGTGTTGGGGGGCTTGGTGCTGAGTCAGTTATTGACTTTGTTCACCACGCCGATTGTGTTTGTGGGCTTAGAGGCAATGCGTGGTCGTTGGCAAGGTGGTGACAAGGTGTTGGCATGAAAAACAGACAGACAGGATATTCCTACGCAGTTGTGTTGCTGTGCTTATCGTTGACCGGTTGTGGCAGTTGGTTCAAGCCGCCCGCTTCTTCAAGCCAACGGCCACCGGTACGCGTGCCTGAGGCTTTTGGCGCAGCGCAAAACCCCGTGCTTTTGGGTGAATCGGTGGACCGCGCTTGGTGGACTTTGTTTCAAGACCCGGTGCTGGATGATTTGCAACAGCAACTTGAATCAGGCAATCTGAACTTGCAAGTTTTGTCGGCCAAGGTGCGTCAAGCGCAGGCCAGCGTAGCGGCCGCGCAAGCGAGTTTGTTTCCCAATGTCTCGCTGAATGCGGGCGCAGCACGGGCGACCAGCGCCGCCGGTGGCGCATCCTCCAACAGCTTAAGTCTTGGCTTACCCCTGACGTGGGAGATCGATGTCTGGGGTCGCATTGACGCTCAAACACAGGTGGCCAAAGCCAATTTACAAGCCAGTCGCGAGGACATGGCACTGGCACGTTTGTCTGCCCAAGCCAGCTTGGTGCAAATCTATATCGCTTTGCGAACCGCCGAGCGCCAACAAGCCGTGCTGGAATTGGCACAAGCGGCGTATGAACGTGCTTTAACCCTGACACGCTACCGCTATGAGGCGGGCGTGGTGTCTGCCGGCGATGTGGCCCAAGCCGAGTCGCAATGGCAAAGCGCGGTGGCGCAAGGCATAGATGTGCAAACCAC
>CAMBXY010000028.1 GCA_945871945.1 Bordetella parapertussis | reverse complement strand
TTTGAAACCGTCCCCCTGACTGAGCAAGGCAGGTTGGCCGAGCGCTTTGGTTTGGAATGGCAAACTGCTATGGATAGCATGGAACTGGCCACGGGTGCCTCGCCTACGTTTGACCGCGAAGCGTTTTTGGCCGGCAAACAAACCCCCGTATTTTTCGGCTCGGGCGTGAACAACTTTGGTGTCATGGAAGTGCTCGATGCCTTGGTGGACTTGGCCCCCTCACCTGGGCCGCGCATGAGCCATTTGCTGGTGAACAAACAAGCGGTCGACAAAACCGTGCAACCCGAAGACGCCGGTTTTTCAGGCGTGGTGTTCAAGGTGCAAGCCAATATGGACGCCAACCACCGCGACCGCATTGCTTTTGTGCGCGTGGCCTCGGGCCGATATGCGCCGGGTATGAAACTCAAAGTGCAACGCAGCAGCAAAGAGTTGCGCCCAACATCGGTGGTGACTTTTTTAAGCCAACGCCGCGAAGCGGTTGACGAGGCCTATGCGGGTGACATCATTGGTTTCACCACCCACGGTGGCGTACAACTCGGCGACACCATCACCGACGGTGCGGCCCTGCAATTCACCGGTTTGCCTTTTTTCGCACCCGAGATGTTCATGACCGTGATCTTGAAAAACCCTCTGCGCACCAAACAACTCCAAACCGGCTTGGAGCAACTCGGTGAAGAGGGCGCGATTCAAGTGTTCAAGCCAGAGATGGGTGGCGCCATGCTGTTGGGTGCGATTGGTCAATTGCAGTTTGAAGTGGTGCAACACCGTCTGCGTGGCGAATACGACTGCGATGTGCGATTGGAAAACAGCAGCTACACCGGTGCGCGTTGGATCAGCGCGGACACACCCGCTGAATTGAAAGAATTTGTCAACGCCTACCCGCAACGCATGGCCACCGATGCAGCGCATTCCTTGGCGTATTTGTGCACCTCGCCTTATGACGTGCGTTTGGCGCAAGAGCGTTTTCCCAAAATTCACTTTCACCCGCTGCGTGAGCATGCGGGATTGGCGCTCGGCTCGGCGGGCTAAAACCTCTGCCTCTTTGTTTGCGTAGCGACTTTATGCTGCAAAGCACACCACGGCGGCTCGTTCTCCTCTCGCTGTCACTTTGTGACAATGCTCGCGTCAAGCCGACCGCCATGTTGTGCTTGGGTTGATAGGTTCTCGAAAATTATTTCACTGAGACAGACACGCTGTGCTCGGACGTGTAGCGAACATTGTCACGAAGTGGCAGTGAGCGACGGACGAGGACGGCGGGGCGGTTGGACAGGGTTTCTTCGTGTCAATGCTCGCGTCAAGCCGACCGCCATGTTGTGCTTGGGTTGATAGGTTGATGGAAGTCTTCTCACTATGACCGGCATGATGGGTCGGACATACGCGAACATCGCAGCTTTGCTGCGGTGAGCGGTGAACGATCCCAGCGTGGCGGTCAAAGGGAAGTTTGCTTCACCACCCTTGCAAGAACAAGAAGGGTCAGGCTCTGGCCAGCACTGGCGCCAAAGCCACGCCAGTGTGCGTACCTAGCTTCACCAAGCCTTCTGGGGTGGTAGCACCCACCACCCTACCGCCGCCATCACCGCCTTCAGGGCCGAGGTCGATCACCCAATCAGCTTCGGCGATGACGTCTAAATCGTGCTCAATGACGATGACGCTGTGACCACCATCGACCAAGCGGTGCAGCACACGGATGAGCTTATCGACATCGGCCATGTGCAAGCCCACAGTGGGCTCGTCCAACACATACAAGGTATGCGGCGTTTTTTGTCCGCGTCGTGCCACCTCGTCTTTCACCTTGGAGAGTTCGGTGACCAACTTGATGCGTTGCGCTTCACCGCCACTGAGTGTGGGCGAGGGTTGTCCCAAGGTGAGGTAACCCAAACCGACATCTTTCAATAACTGCAAGGGGTGACTGATAAGAGGCATGGCTGCAAAGAAGTCAACCGCCTCATCGACCTCCATTTGCAGCACCTCGCCAATGCTTTTGCCACGCCAGCGCACCGACAAAGTTTCGGTGTTGAAGCGTGCGCCTTTGCACACCTCGCACAGCACTTTCACATCGGGCAAAAAGCTCATTTCGATGGTGCGCAGGCCTTGGCCTTCGCAGCCTGGGCAGCGGCCTTCACCGGTGTTGAAACTGAAGCGCCCGGGTCCATAGCCACGCGCCTTGGCTTCCAAGGTTTCAGCAAACAGTTTGCGAATGGTGTCCCAAAACCCGATGTAAGTGGCTGGACAACTGCGTGGGGTTTTGCCAATCGGGGTTTGGTCGACTTCCAGCACACGCTCAATGCTTTCATAACCCGCCAAACCCACACAACCTTGCCACACCGGCAACTTGCCCGCATCGTGGGCTTTGCGTCCTGCTTGGGTGGAGCGCAAGCTGACCACCGTCTTAACATTGGCCAGCAAAACATCACGTGCCAAGGTGGATTTGCCCGAACCGCTCACGCCCGTCACCGCCACCAAGCGATTCAAAGGAAACGATGCAGACAGTGTTCCAAGGTTGTGCAAATCTGCGCCCATCACTTGCAAGCTGTCGGTTTTGCTTTTGCTGCGTTGGTCAAGAGCGACGTTGCGCCTTGCTTGCAAAGGATGCTGCATGGCGTGGCGCAAATAGCGGCCGGTTTGTGAGTCACTTGCCGCCATCACATCACTCACTGTGCCTTGGGCCACCAAATGACCACCACGCTTGCCTGCGCTGGGACCAATATCGATGATGTGATCGGCACGGCGTATGGTGTCTTCATCATGCTCGACCACCACCAGGGTGTTGCCTTTGTCGCTCAAGCTCTTTAAAGCGTCGAGCAAGATATGGTTGTCACGGGCATGCAAGCCAATGGTGGGCTCGTCCAACACATAGCACACACCTTGCAAATTGCTGCCCAGTTGCGCGGCGAGTCGTATGCGCTGGGCCTCGCCACCGCTGAGCGTGGGTGCGCCGCGGTCTAAAGTAAGGTAGCCCAAGCCCACACGTTCTAGAAACGCCAAGCGGCTTTCAATTTCAGGCAAAAGATCGCGGGCAATGTCGGCATCGCGGCCTTGCAAACGCAAACCCTTGACCCACGTAGACATATCGACCACACTGCGCTGTGCCAATTCGGTGATGGCTGCACCACCAAAATACACCGCTCGGGCCGTGGCGTTTAAGCGGGTGCCCGCACAACCCGCGCAGGCTGTGTCGCTCACCTCGTCCAACTCGGGTTCGGCAAAACTTTTTTCGCGTCCCTTGTCTTGTGCATCGGCCACCGAGTCATCCATGGCTTTGCGTTGCTCGCGTGACAAGGCCAAGCCGGTGCCGACACACTCACCACACCAGCCGTGCTTGCTGTTGTAGGAAAACAAGCGCGGGTCTAGCTCGGCGTATGAGGTATCACACAAGGGACAAGCGCGGCGCGTGGAATAGGCTTGCAAACGGCCAATGCCGGCTGTGGACTCGCCATTCAACATAGCTTCTTTTAATTCACCTATGTCACTGAGCACATGCACCACGCCTTTGCCGTGCTCGAGTGCTGTCAGCAGTGCTTGGCGCAACACATCTTCTTGTGCAGGGTCTACCGAGAAACTGGCGACCGGCAATTCGATGGTGTGCTCTTTGAATCTATCGAGGCGCGGAAAACCTGTGGTGGGCAAAAAGTTGCCATCCACACGCAAATGGGTGTAGCCACGCGGACGGGCCCAATCGGCCAATTCGGTGTAAACGCCTTTGCGGTTCATCACCAAGGGGCTGAGCAAACCGATATGCTGGCCACGGTATTCACGCATCAACAAAGCGGTGAGGCGCTCTAGGGTTTGCGGTTGCACCGCCGCGTTGTCGTGTATGCAATGCTGCGTACCTAGCTTCACGTACAGCAAGCGCAGAAAGTGCCAAATTTCGGTGGTGGTACCTACGGTGGATTTGCGTCCACCACGAGAGAGCCGCTGCTCAATCGCCACCGTGGGCGGTATGCCATACACCGCGTCCACCTCGGGCCTACCCGCGGGTTGCACGATGCTGCGGGCGTAGGCATTGAGGCTTTCTAGATAGCGACGCTGACCTTCGTTGAACAAAATATCAAACGCCAAGGTAGATTTTCCCGAACCACTCACGCCTGTCACCACATTGAACTGACCGCGTGGAATATCCACGCTCAGGCTCTTCAAGTTGTGTTCTTTGGCATGAACGATGCGGATATGGTTGTTGACCTCGGGTCTAGCCACTGCTGCGTACTTGGCAACCGTTTCGTTTACTGTGTGGACTTGCCCCATACTTTGCTCATAGTCACGCAAAGCTTGACCGGTGTGCGAAGTGGGGTGTTCGCGCAAGGTTTCAGGCGAGCCCTCAGCCACCAACAAACCACCGCCTTCGCCGCCTTCAGGGCCGAGGTCGATTAACCAATCACTGGAACGAATCACGTCCAAGTTGTGCTCGATAACAATCAGAGAGTGCCCTGCCTCTAAAAGTCTGCGCAAAGCACGCATCAGCTTGGCGATATCGTCGAAATGCAAGCCCGTGGTGGGTTCGTCAAACAAAAACAAAGTGCCTTTGCGTGCCGTGGCTTGCCTGCTGGACGACGCCGATTTCGCCGCCTCTGCCAAGAAACCCGCCAACTTCAAGCGCTGTGCTTCACCGCCACTGAGCGTGGGCACGGGTTGACCCAAACGCACATACTCCAAGCCCACATCCATGATGGGTTGCAAAGCACGTATCACCTCGCGGTCATTGGCAAACAGCTGCGCGGCTTCGCTGACGGTGAGCGCCAGTACATCGGCCACATTCAAAAAACAATTGGGATCTGACCCCGATTTTTTTCTCTCGATCTTGACTTCGAGAATTTCGGGGCGGTAGCGTTGTCCGTTGCAGTCGGGGCAGCGCAAATAGACATCACTTAAAAACTGCATCTCGACATGTTCAAAACCTGAACCACCGCAAGTGGGGCAACGGCCATCGCCGCCGTTGAAACTGAACTTGGAAGCGGTGTAACTGCGCTGGCGCGACATCGCGGTATTGGCAAAAATCTCGCGTATGGCGTCCCATGCGCCCACATAGCTGACAGGGTTAGACCGTGCGGTTTTGCCAATCGGCGACTGATCCACAAACACCACGTCACTTAAATGATCGGCACCCAGCAAGCGGTCGTGCGCGCCCGCGCCATCGGTAGATTTGCCAAAGTGACGCAGCAAGGCCGGCGCCAAAATGTCTTGGATCAAAGTGGATTTGCCGGAACCGCTCACGCCAGTGACGGTAACCAAGCGTTGCAAAGGAAACTCGATGCTCAGGTCTTGCAAATTGTGTTCTCTCGCACCTTCCAAAATCAAGCGCGGCGTGGCGTCTGTCACCAAGCGCTTCAAGCCCAAACCCACTTGCTTGCGTGAGCCCAAATAGTCGCCGGTCAAGGTGTCAGCGCTTTTGAGTTGCTGTGGCGTGCCGTCGAAAACAATTTGTCCGCCGCGCTCACCGGGGCCGGGTCCCATGTCCACGATGCGGTCTGCTGCCAACATCACCGCGGGGTCATGCTCGACCACCACCAAGGTGTTTCCCGCATCGCGCAGACGCAACATGGCTTGGGTGATGCGGTGCATATCGCGGGGATGCAAACCGATGCTGGGTTCATCCAGCACAAACAAGGTGTTCACCAAAGAAGTGCCCAAAGCGGTGGTCAAGTTGATGCGTTGCACTTCGCCGCCACTCAAGGTGCGGCTTTGCCTGTCCAAGCTCAAATAACCCAAGCCCACATCGCAGAGGTATTTCAAGCGGGTACGAATTTCTTCAAACAACAAATGCAACGCCTGTTGCTCGGCTTGTGCATGGGCCGTCAGAGAGTCATCTTGCGCCATGTGCTCGAAAAACATCCGCAGGCGGTCTATGGGCAAGAGCATCAAATCATGTAAACACAAACCTGGCAAAGCACTTAACTGCTCGCGAGTCCATGCGACGCCTTGCGGCAAAAAGCGTTTCGTGTCTGGCATGGCTGCTTGGGCGCTGGCCATGCTGCCCACACGCCACAACAAACTCTCGGTCTGCAAACGTGCCCCGCCACAGTCGCCACACGGCGTGTAACTGCGGTACTTGGAGAGCAAGACGCGTATGTGCATCTTGTACGACTTGGTTTCTAAATATTCAAAGAAGCGTTTGATGCCATACCACTGCTGGTTCCATTTGCCCGTCCAATGGGGTGAGCCTTGGATCACCCAGTGGTGTTGCTCAGGGGTGAGTTTGTTCCATGGTGTGTCACGCGGTATGCCTGCGGTTTCGGCGTGGCGCATCAAATCATCTTGGCATTCTTGCCATGCGGGGGTTTGTATCGTTTTGATGGCGCCTGAGCGCAGGGTGAGTTTGTCGTTGGGAATCACCAAGCCGTAATCGACACCAATGACGCGGCCAAAACCTTTGCACTTGGGGCAAGCGCCTGCTGGCGAGTTGAAAGAAAACATGGATGGGGTGGGGTCCTTGTAGCGCACATCGCTGGACGGACAATGCAGCCCCGTTGAAAAACCAAAGGGCTCACCTTTGGACTCGCTGTCGGCGTCTGCTGCCATGCGGTAGGCCGTCATGCGACCACTGCCGCGCTGCAAGGCAACCTCGATAGCCTCCATCACCCGCGAAGGCTCAGCGCTTTGCAGCCTGAACCTGTCGGCGGCCACATCCAACACTTGCGCCGCATCCTTGGCTTTGCCCTCGCGCTGTGTATGCACGCGGCTAAAGCCACTGGCACTGAGCCACGCTTGCAATTCTTCAGCCGAGGTGTTGGCGGGTAACTCCACGGGAAAAGTGATCACCCAGCGCGGGTCGCCTGCGCTCAAGGCTTGGAGTTGCGCAAAAATGGTTTGTGGGTTGTCATAGGTCACCGCTTCGGCGGTTTGCTTGTCGAACAACTGTGCTGCCCTTGCAAACAGCAATTTCAAATGATCGTTGAGCTCGGTCATGGTGCCCACGGTGGAGCGAGAACTGCGCACTGGGTTGGTTTGGTCAATCGCGATGGCAGCAGGCACGCCATCGACCTTGTCAACCGCCGGTCGGTCCATGCGGTCTAGAAATTGACGTGCATAAGCGCTGAAGGTTTCAACATAACGCCGCTGGCCCTCGGCATACAAGGTGTCAAACACCAAGCTTGATTTGCCCGAGCCACTGGGACCGGTGAACACCGTCAACTCACCCGTGTGAATATCAATGTCAATATTTTTGAGGTTGTGCTGGCGGGCACCTCGGATACGTATCAGGCCTTGTGTCATCCCGCCATTATTCCCCGAGGTAAGCAGCCCTCACCTTGGGGTCGTGCAAAAGGGTTTTAGCCTCCCCTTGCATGCTGATTTCGCCCGACTCCATGACGTAAGCGCGTTGCGCGATTTTGAGAGCGCGACTGGCGTTTTGCTCGACCAGCAGCACGGTGACGCCCATGGCAGCCACCTCTTGAATCACTTCAAAAATTTTGTCCACCATGAGGGGCGACAAACCCATAGAGGGTTCATCCAGCAGCAGCAGCTTGGGGCGACTCAACAAAGCACGGCCCATGGCCAACATTTGCTGCTCACCGCCCGACAAGGTGCCGGCCAACTGCGTGCTGCGCTCCTTCAATCGTGGGAATAAGGCAAACACACGCTCGATGTCAGTGGCGATGCCGTCTTTGTCGTCGCGCAAATAAGCGCCCATTTGCAGGTTTTCGAAAATGCTCATGCGGGTGAACACGCCACGGCCTTCGGGCACCATCACCAAACCTTGTTTGACCAAGTCCCAAGCGCCTTGGCCTTGTATGTCTTTGCCCAAATAATCGATATTGCCCGAACTGGCTGCCAGCGTTCCGGTAATGGCCTTCATGGTGGTGGTTTTGCCCGCACCATTGGAGCCTATGAGGGACACCAACTCGCCTTCACGCACCTCCAAGCTGATGCCTTTGACGGCTTGTATGCCGCCATACGCCACATGGAGCTTGTTGACTTTGAGCAGAACAGTCGGGTCACTCATGTCAATGCTCCCCCGTGCCCAAATAGGCTTCAATCACCTTGGGATCTGATTGCACCTGCGCCGGCGTGCCTTGAGCGATTTGTTTGCCGTAGTCCAAAACAGTGACAGCGTCGCACAAACCCATGACCAGTTTCACATCATGCTCAATCAGCAAAATCGTCCGCCCATCTTTGCGAATACGGTCGATCAACTCACGCAACTGCACTTTTTCTGTGGCATTCATGCCCGCGGCGGGTTCATCAAGCGCAATCAACTTGGGATCCGTGGCCAAGGCGCGGGCAATCTCCAAGCGGCGCTGGTCGCCATAACTCAAGGTGCGGGCTTTGAATTCGGCCAAATGGGCAATCCCCACATAGTCGAGCAACTCTTTGGCACGCTGTTCAATCTGAAGTTCTTCTTGCAGGAATTTTCGAGTACGAAATATCGCACCCAGCAAACCCGAATGTGTGCGTACATGGCGACCCACCATCACATTTTCCAGCGCAGTCATTTCGGCAAACAAGCGGATGTTTTGAAAGGTGCGGGCAATACCGGCTTGCGCCACCTCATGCACTGCGGTGGGCTTGTAAGACTGTCCCGCCAGCATGAAGCTGCCGCTGTCGGGTGTGTACAAACCCGTGATGACATTGAAGAAGGTGGTTTTGCCAGCGCCGTTGGGACCAATCAAGCCATACACCTGACCAGCCTGAATCGTCATGCCCACCTCACTTAAGGCCTGCAAACCGCCAAAGCGTTTAGAGATGCCTTCTACCTGCAACACCGGCGTGCTCATGTTTTACCTGTGCTGCTGGGCAAAACTTTGCTGTGGTCGGGCGCCGGCCACAAACCCCTTGGGCGCCACAGCATGATGACAATCATGGCCAAAGCAATCAGCAGTTGACGCAAGATGGCGGCATCCAAGCGCCCATCGGTCATGGCTTGCAAAGGCCCCGCCACATAGCGCAACACCTCGGGCAAAGCCGACAACAAGACCGCACCCAAAATCACCCCGGGCAAATGGCCCAAACCACCTAAGACCACCATGGCCACAATCATCACCGACTCCATCAGGCTGAAGGACTCGGGCGACACAAAACCTTGGAACGAGGCAAACATGACGCCCGCCACACCACCGAAAGTGGCACCCATGCCAAACGCCATGAGCTTCAGGTTACGGGTATTGATACCCATGGCCTTGGCGGCAATCTCGTCCTCACGAATCGCCATCCATGCGCGGCCTATGCGCGAGGTTTGTAGCCGATAGCAAATCAGCACACTCACCAAAACCAACGCCAAGAACAGGTAGTAATACTGGGTGACGCTGGGGAGTTCCATAAAGCCCAAATCTATTTTTTGCGACAAGGGGTGGCCCATGACCGTCATTGGGTCTATGGCACCCAAACCTTTGGGCCCATTAGTGATGTTGACGGGGTTGTCCAAGTTATTCATGAACACGCGGACGATTTCACCAAAACCCAAAGTAACGATGGCCAAGTAGTCGCCGCGCAGTTTCAAGGTGGGCGCACCCAATAACACCCCAAACAAACCGGCCAATCCCGCGCCTATGGGAATGACTGCCCACAAAGGGGTGTGCAAGCCGTTGGGAAACATGGCGGCAATCCATGGGAAAGTGTCGGTGAGGTGTGGCGAGGCCAGCAGCCCAAAGATATAGGCACCCACGGCGAAGAAAGCCACAAAACCTAAATCGAGCAGACCGGCATAGCCCACCACGATGTTCAAGCCCAGCGCCAGCAATACATACAAGAGCGCCATGTCGGCGATACGCACCCACGCGTTGCCCACCGACTGCAACAACAAGGGCAGCAACAACAGGGCAATGGCCCATAACAGATACGAAGCGGGTTTGGCCTTGTTCATGCGCGGTCGGCCACCCGTTCGCCCAGCAATCCTGAGGGTCGCAAAGTCAGCATGATGATGAGCACCACAAACGCAAAAATATCAGCGTAATGGCTGCCCAACACGCCGCCGGTGAGGTCGCCGATATAGCCCGAGGCAATCGACTCAATCAGCCCGAGCAAAATACCGCCCACCACCGCGCCGGCCAAATTGCCGATGCCGCCAAACACCGCCGCAGTGAAGGCTTTGAGACCAGGCAAAAAACCCATGGCGTGTTGTACCGTTCCGTAATTAGAGGCCCACATCACACCGGCCAAAGCGGCCAAGATCGCACCAATGATGAAAGTGGCAGAGATGATGGTGTCGGGACGCACGCCCATCAAGGTGGCTACACGTGGGTTCTCGGCGGTGGCCCGCATGGCACGTCCCAAGCGAGTGCCATTGACCAACCACATCAAGAGCGCCAGCGAAATCGCCGTAACCCCCAAAATCATGATTTGGGTTGGCGTAATGACCGCACCTCCGATGTCGATGGGGTCAGCCGGTAACAAAGTGGGGAAGGCTTTGTAGTTGGGCTTCCAAATGATCATGGCCAAGGTTTGTAACAAAATAGACATGCCAATCGCTGTGATGAGCGGCGCCAACTTGGGTGCATCGCGCAAGGGACGGTAGGCAATCTTCTCTATCGCGAAGTTAAGCGCTGCAGCCACCGCGCAGGCCGCCAGCAAAGAGACCAGCAACATCAGCCACCCCGGCATGCCTGGCAGATGCTCTTGCAATAAACCAATCACCGTCCAGCTGCTGAGAGCGCCCACCATCAACACCTCGCCATGTGCGAAGTTAATCAGTTTAATGATGCCGTACACCATGGTGTAGCCCAAGGCGACCAATGCGTACATGCTGCCCAAAACCAAGCCATTGATAATTTGCTGGAAAAAGATATCGATGGGGTGCCTCCTAAGGGTGCGGGATTCTAGGCAAAAAAAGCCCTCCGCTAGGGAGGGCTTACCCTGTTATGCGCCTTGAGATTAATCCTCAGCGTAGATGTCCACGTCTTTGGTTTCTTTAATGAACAAAGTACCAATGATGAAGGTGGCGCCCGCAATGATGATGGGGTACCACAAGCCGTTGTACATATTGCCGGTTTGCGCCACGATAGCAAAAGCCGTGGTGGGCAACAAACCACCAAACCAGCCGTTACCTATGTGATAGGGCAAAGACATGGAGGTGTAACGGATGCGGGTGGGGAACATCTCAACCAACATGGCGGCAATAGGACCGTAAACCATGGTCACCAAAATCACCAAATAGGTAAGGATGGCAATGACATAAATGTTGTTCACTTTGGCGGGGTCAGCCTTGGCAGGATAGCCAGCCGCTTTCAAAGCAGCGCTCAAGTTAGCCGAGATAACAGCGTCTTTGCTTTTCTTCTCGTCCGACAGGTTTTTCAAAGCGTCTTCGGCTGACTTCACGGCTTTTGCGTTAACCGGCTCAACCGCTTTCAAATCAGCCAGTTTCTTTTCAGCCGCTTCTTTGGCAGCAGCCACATCTTCTGGCGTGACCGTGGTTTTGATTTCCACATCGCCCACCTTGATCAGCGCTGGGGTGCCAGCAGGCGCAATTTCGTTGGAATAGCTGACTGAGCTGGCCGCCAATTTTTGTTTGGCGATGTCACATGAAGAAGTGAATTTGACAGTACCCGTTGGGTTGAACTGGAAAGAACACTCTGCCGGGTCAGCAATGACCACCACTTTATTGGCTTGCTGAGCGGCATGCAAATCGGGGTTGGCCGCTTTGGTGAGTTGCTCGAACACGGGGAAGTAAGTCAGCACCGCCAACAAACAACCCGCCATGATGATGGGCTTGCGACCAATTTTGTCTGACCAGGCGCCAAACAAGATGAAGAAAGGTGTTCCGATGATCAAGGACGCGGCCACAAACAAGTTGGCTGTGGCGCCGTCAACCTTCAAGGACTGGGTTAAGAAGAACAATGCATAGAACTGACCGGTGTACCAAACCACGGCTTGACCCGCGGTCAGGCCAATCAAGGCCAATATAACGATCTTGAGGTTTTTCCATTGGCCAAACGACTCGGTCAAAGGCGCTTTGGAGGTCTTGCCTTCAGCCTTCATTTTCAAGAAAGCAGGCGACTCGTTCATGGACAAGCGGATGTACACGGACACGCCCAACAAGGCAATAGACAACAAGAAAGGAATGCGCCATCCCCAATCGGCGAAGGCTTCTTCGCCAATGGCGGTGCGGGTTCCCAAAATCACCAACAAGGACAGAAACAGTCCGAGGGTGGCGGTGGTTTGAATCCATGCGGTGTAAGCGCCACGCTTGCCGTGCGGCGCGTGTTCGGCAACATAGGTGGCGGCACCACCGTACTCACCACCCAAGGCCAAGCCTTGCAACAAGCGTAAAGCAATCAAAATAACCGGAGCGGCCACGCCAATGCTGGCGTAGGTGGGCAAGATGCCCACGATGAAGGTCGACAAACCCATGATGAGAATGGTGACCAAAAAAGTGTATTTGCGGCCAATCATGTCGCCCAAGCGGCCAAAGAAAATCGCACCGAATGGTCTAACGATAAAGCCGGCGGCAAAAGCCAACAAAGCAAAAATAAAGGCAGAGCCCGCATCCAAACCGCTGAAGAACTGCTTGGCAATGATGGCAGCCAATGAGCCGTACAAATAAAAGTCATACCACTCGAACACGGTGCCAAGTGAGGACGCAAAAATAACTTTCTTTTCTTCCGATGACATCGGACGTTCGGCTTCTACGGTGGCCATGGGGTCTCCTAAAGTTTATAAGGCCCAGTGGTTGGACCGTCTCGCATTGTGGTGATGTGTGCTTGCCAGCAACTGACTGCAAGCTGAACAAGTACTGACAAACCTAGTGCAAACCCTGTGCGTAGGTTTCATCATATGAATTAGTCATGTGTTTCTATGCGCTCGCCCAACCTCGCCCACATCCGGTGTTGCTCTTGCGGGCTGGCATAGCCCCAACGCGCAATCTCATCCAAGGTGCGTAAACAACCCGTGCATTCGCCGGTGCTGTCATTCATTGTGCAAATCGACATGCACGGCGACAAAGGGCGCTCGTCAACAGGGGTTTGCTGTACCGACAGCCAACGCTCTCGCAACACATGCCAAGGGGTAGCGGGCAGGTTCATTTCAATCGACCTTCACATCCAGGCGCAACAACGGCGCGCCTTCTGCCACTTGCTCACCCGGGGCAAACAAGAGTTCGGCCACGCTGCCCGCTGCAGGCGCAGACACGGTGTGCTCCATCTTCATGGCTTCCATGACCGCCAAGGCTTGTCCCGCTTCCACCTTGTCGCCGACTTTCACCATGAATGACAAAAGCTTGCCGGGCATAGGGGCTGACAAATTGCCACCTGCTGCCGCGTCTTGCGGGACATGGGCCAAGGGGTTGATGAGTTGCAAGCTGCAACTGCCCGCATCGGCAAACACATGGCGCTGGTCTTTGTAAGTGTAGACATGGGCGCGCAAGCGCTGCGGTCCCCATTGCAGCAAGACTGCGCCGTCTTGGGCTTGCCAATGCAAGGGGTGAGTAGCTTCCCCGACTTGCAAAACCATCGCGCCATGGTTGTGCAGTGTCAGGTGCGCCATACAACGCGTGTCACCCAACGCAAATTCAAACCTGCGTTGGCTGCTGCCTTGAACAGTCCAGCCATCGGTGTGCGACCAAGGGTCTTGCCAGCCCGTTTTGACGGGATCAGCTTGCATCAATTCGTGCGCCACCGCCGCTGCCACGGCCCAGTCCACAGCCAAGGGCTGTTGGTTGAACAACACCTCTTTCTCGCGCTCGATCAAGGCCGTGTCCAACTTCGCTTGTACAAAAGAGGGGCTGCGAAGCACTTGCCT
>CAMBXY010000027.1 GCA_945871945.1 Bordetella parapertussis | reverse complement strand
GGCAAAGTAAAAAAGAACATACTGCCTTCGCCTGCCTTAGTTGAATAGTCTAGCTTGCCACCCATGAGATTGATCAAATGGTGGCTGAGTACCAAGCCCAAGCCTGCGCCTTCATTCGGCCTGAGTAAAAACGGGTTATCGGATTTTTGCTGTCGCTTAAAAATGGTTTCTTGCATTTCATGAGCAATCCCTTTGCCGGTGTCTTGCACAGAAAAGACCACCCAGTGCTTATTCGCGCTCAGGGTCACGGAGATAGTCACTCTGCCTTGCGGTCGGTTGTAATTCAAACCGTTGTCCACCAAGTTATTGAGCACCTGACGCACCCGGTAGGGGTCAGCTTGCATTTGCGAGGGCAGGTTGGGGGCCAAATTCACAAGGAGAGTGATTTTCAACTCGTCAGCGCGGACCTGATGCAAAGCCCGCACAGACTCCACCATGTCTTTGATATCAAAGTTCGATTGCGACAAATCTAAAGAGCCTTCTTGGATTTTGCTCAGATCCAGCAACCCATTGACTAAGTGCAGCATTTCCAAGCTATTTTCCAAAATGATCTTGGAAGTGAACTGGATCATGGGTTCACGGGTGCTGCTGTAAATGTATTCGGCATAGCCCATTACGCCATTCAAAGGGGTGCGCAAGTGGTGCGACATGGAGGCTAAAAAATCATTGACATGACGTTTGCTGACGCGTGCATCATCAATTTCAAATTTTTGAGAACGATTGAATTGACGCTCTTGAATGTACAGATAAGCCAGCACCACTAAGGCTGCCATCAATACCATGGTGAGAAGCCAATGAAGAATCATGGGAGCAAAGTGTAGCGGGCTTATTTTTTGGGGAAGATTAAAAATTCACTGCTGAGCATGCGGTTGAATTCTTGGGCATGCGCATTCAGTTTGTTCAGCAGGGCAGGTGTCGCTAAAATTTTCTTGGTTCGCTTGTCATCGCTCTGGGTCTCAAATTCAATAAGTCCATCGACTTAAAACTCTCGAATTTTGTAACGCAAGGCCCTCTCGCTTAAATCTTTGTTGTAGTAAATGCCTTTTAAAAAAGCGCTGGACCCCCCCCTTTGTTCTTGCAGTTGCCTTGCAATATTGAGATACAAATACCGACCCGCTTGGGTTGAAGTCACTTCCAAATGTTGGTTTTCCCATTCGTGTAATTGACAAATCACTTGCAAAAATTTGAGATTGAAAAGGCCTTCTGGCTCATTTTTCATGGCGCACTCTTGTTTAATTGACACAACAAGAATAATATTTAATTTGATAAATTTAACTGATTTAAACTAATAGTAATTTGATAAATATCAAAGAAGAGTCTCACCAAGCAGATAAAACTATTTGATATATATGGGACAGTTAATTCGATAACCTCTAAGCCTTAATGATTTAAGCGCTGATTTTCCGGCACCGCAATCCGACATTTTTTTCCGCAATCGATAGAGTTGAGCTTCTAAGGCTGACTTTTGAAGATTTTGCTCATCTTTTCCCAAGACGTCGTAAATCTGCCACAGCTCTAGGGATTTGTCCTTTGCTCTGGACAGCGCCATCAGCAAAGTGAATTCAGTGGTGGTGAGTTCTGCCGTGCCTTTGTTGCCTGCGATTCGGCTGGTCGAGGTGTGAATTTCAATGGCATGGGCATCAGCCTCGGGCATAAGTTTTTCGGCTGAACCCGATTTCAATCGACGCGCCAAGGCGTTGACTGCACCTGTCAACTCGTCAAACCCTACAGGTTTGGTGAGGTACATATCAGCACCACTTTGATAGCCAGCCACTTTGTCTTCGGTTTGGGCTTTGGCGGTCAAAATGATGATGCCCAAGCCGGGTTGAACCTTGCGCAGGCGTTTGGCCAAAGAAAATCCGTCTTCACCAGGAAGGGTGACATCGATGATCAACAAGTCATAGCGGTGGTCTTTGGCTTCTTCATCAAAAGCCTCGGCTGAATCTAAGCCTTGCGCATGGTGCCCCATTTTTTTCAACACCTCAATCAAGCTGTGTTGCAAGGGGTGGTAATCTTCGACCACCAAAATATTTAAAGCGCAAAACAAAGTACAAACCTCACTTGTGTTGGACTGGGTTCATAGCGAATCGTGGCATTCAGGAATGGCAAAGTTTTTTGAATCAAGTAAAGACCCAAGCCGCTGCCATCCATGTTTTGAAAATGGCTTGATCGGTAGTATTTGCTGAAAATCTTTTTTGCATCTGGTAAGCCTTTAGGCTTCACAGGGTTGCTGATGCTCAATTGCAGTTGGTCGGGGCTGATTGGGTTTGACAGCATCAGCTCAACTGTTGAGTCTGGGGGACTGTATTTCAGCGCGTTATCTATCAAATTAGATACAACCATGTCGAGCAAAATGGCATCCACATAAAGTGATGGCAGTTCCTGCACTTGTGTCTTCACCCTGTGCCCTTGGGGGTGGAAGTGGCAAATCTCCTCAATCACATCCGCCGCATCACACCACTCGGGATCGGGCGCAAAAGCATGGTTGTCCAGTTTGTCCATGAATACACAGCGCTCAAGCAAGGTTTTCATGTCCGTCAATGATTGGGTGGCGCGTTTGGCGCAGGTCTGTTCCACCGAGGGGTCGCTCAATGCCAGTTTGAGTACCGACATCGGGTTGCGCAATTGGTGCTCGAGCATGAGCAACAAACGACTTTGCTCTAGTCTGAGGTTTTCAGCGTGCTCTAACTCGATTTGAAGTTGAACCTCTTTCAGGTGAATTTGATGCGAAATGTCTTCTTCCACTTTAAGCAGTGACTCTAAATAATGGTTGTTGAAAACCATGGCGCTCAGCATCAGTAAAACACCTTGAACCATCAAGGTATAGGACATGAATAAATCATCTTCAACCAAAGCTTGAGGGGCTACAAACAAAGCGTAGTAAATGCGAACGATGACAGAAGACGCATGTAAAAAGGTTAAGAACTGGATCAGACCCAGTTGACTGAATTTAAAGCGCGGATCAAAGCGTTTCATCTCCCATGAAAGCCAAGCAATGCTTGCCAACTGGAAAACGCCGATCAGCGTGACGCGTTCGGGGAATAAATCAGAACCGATGGGAAAGACAAACTCTAGAAAAATACTGAAAACAACCAGACACCAACAGCCCAAGATCACCATTTTGGTGTTGACAACCCCATTCCAACTGCGAACGTTCAAAGGCAAAGAAATAAAAACCAAAGACCAAACGATATCTGCTGCTGTGGCAAAACTCGGGGAGACCCAGACCGACAAGATGAACAAAACGCCATACAAGGCCAAGGACAACAAAGTGCCCAACCAATAAGGGCCACTTAAATTCAACATGCGTTTACCCAGGGGCGGCACAAAGGTCGACATCAGACCTAAGCAAATCAATGTAGAAAGTAAGTACAGCAGTTCGAAGGGAAAATAGTTTTGACTCAACGAATGGGCCTTGGACTGGTCGAAAAACTTAAGTAAGATTTTTATTCTTATAAAAATAAATTATGTCTTAAATAAAAACTTTGTCAATATTGTCAATTATGTTTTAGCCGACGGCTTTTCAATCGCTACAGTTTCGAGCGCAACTGGATTTCATCGAATTAAAAAACTATCGATGAATGCCTAAAGTGGCGGGAATTTGCCCAATTAAACGGGCAGTTACGCTTTAGCGGGCGTCGGGCAACTCGATTTTTACTTCGAGCACTTCAAGGTTGTCTTGGCGCTCCAAGTTGACCTTGATGTCGGCGGGATTGATATTGACGTATTTAGACAGCACCGCAATCAAATCGCGTTGCAAGTCGGGCAGGTAGTCGGGTTGATGGGCGCTTTTACCCGAGCGCTCGTGCGCCAAGATGATTTGCAAACGCTCTTTGGCGACGCTGGCGGTTTTTTTCTTTTCGCCAATCAGGAAAGACAAGAACGACATGGGCTTATCTCCGGCCAAACACGCGTTGCAGCAAGCCGGGTTTGACGGCTTCGGTAAAGCGCAAAGGCACGTCTTTGCCTAAAAAGCGGTCAATGACATCTTTATAAGCTTCGGCCACATCGCTTTTTTCCAGCAAGACCGCAGGCAGGCCTTGGTTGGAGGCTTGCAAAACATCTTCCGATTCGGGAATCACGCCAATCAGGGGGATGCGCAATATGTCTTGGATATCTTCCAAAGACAGCATTTGGCCTTCTTGCACGCGGTTGGGGTTGTAGCGGGTGATCAGCAAATGCTCTTTGATGGGGTCTTGGCCTTCAATGGCTCTTAGGGTGCGGCTGCTGAGCATGCCCAAAATACGGTCTGAGTCGCGCACCGAGGACACCTCTGGGTTGGTAACCACCAAAGCCTCATCGGCAAAGTGCATGGCCATCATCGCGCCGGTTTCAATACCCGCAGGAGAATCACACACAATAAAGTCAAAGCCCATGGTGGTGAGTTCTTGCAAAACACGCTGAACGCCCGCTTGCGTCAAGGCCTCTTTGTCACGTGTTTGAGAAGCCGCCAGCACGTACAGATTGTCAGAATGCTTGTCTTTGATGAGTGCTTGGTTCAAGCTGGCTTCGCCATTGATGACGTTGACAAAGTCGTAAACCACACGCCGCTCGCAACCCATGATGAGGTCCAAGTTACGCAGACCCACATCGAAGTCGATGACCACTGTTTTTTGCCCGCGAAGAGCCAAACCGGACGCAAAGCTGGCACTGGTGGTGGTCTTGCCCACGCCACCCTTACCTGAGGTCACCACGACTATTTTCGTCATCTAAAAAAATCCTTGATTAAATTAAAACACTTGATCTGACAGTTTTGCCAAAACAGTGAAGCAATGAGTTTACAAGGCAAGCATCACCAATTTATCTTTGGCCAACCAAACTTGTGCGGATTTGCCAGCCACCTCGGGGGGGAGGGGCAGGTCGCTGGTTCGGTAAACCCCTGCAACAGAGAGTAATTCTGCTTCCAAGCTGCTGGCAAAAATACGCGCCGTGGTATCGCCTTTGGCGCCTGCAATGGCTTTGCCTCTCAAGGGTGCGTAGACGTGAATATGGCCATCGGCCATGATTTCCGCGCCTGGGTTGACCATCGCCAGCATGATCAAGTCGCGCCCTTTGGCATAAATATGCTGGCCCGAACGCAAAGGTTTATCCACCACCATGGCGCTGAGACTGTTTGCCACTTCTCGAATCACTTCACGCACCACTTCAACTTCACGCACCACCTCTTGGGTGACTGCCGCTGCGGGCAAGACTCTGGCCTCGGTGGTGATAAACAAACCTGCCAAAGTGGCGGCGGCTTCATGCGCTGGGTTGAGGGGGCGCAATGCCACGGGGTTCATGCGAAAACTTCGCAAGAGTTGCACCAAAGCGGGCAAGTCCAACGGGCCGGCTTGGCTATCCAAATGTTGCAAGTCGATGAGCACAGGGTCGTTGTCGAAAAAGTCCGGCGTGTCGCCCAAGCGGGCTTGTAAATCTTGCGCCAGCACGCTGACCTCAGCACTTTTCACCACAAAAGACACCAAGGGCAAAGACGCGCTTTTTATCTCAAAAGAAAGGGCGTTGGCGGGGGTTCGGGTACTCATACGCAAGGGGACTTGGTAGGGGCGGCAGAAATTTGCATAGGTGACAACTTTACACGCTCACCTGACCAGCCAAACTATGCACCTGTTTTCCGTGACAATGATTGACACTGATTAGGGGGTTGAATGGAAACAGCTGTTTGGTTGCTGCTCGCCTATTTTGGGGTGTTGAGCTTGTCGCTGGTGTTTCGCAAGCGCACATTTCGCGGACCTTGGTTGTTTTTATTCCGCGCTTTTTTTCCCAATTGGCAGTTTTTCCATAAAGTAGGTTCTGTCCCTCATTTATATATTCGTTACCAAGACGCTCTGGGCGCTTGGAGCGAGTGGCAATGGGTTTATCCCCGAAGAACGCGGCATTGGGCGGACCTGTTCCACAACCCGCAGGGCAATTTGCTGCTGGCCCAGCAAAATTTGGTGGATCATTTGTCCAGCGACATCAAAGATTTAGGGGAGGGCGCGGATGCGCGCCCCTTGGTGAGTTACCAACTGGTGTGTCGCTTGGCGGCGCTTGCTGCGCGCTCGCAAGCGGGCCTGGGTCTGTACCAATTTGAATTGCGCCTAGAAGAACCCACCCCGCAAGGCTTTGCTGCAAGTCACACGGTGTTGCGCAGTCCGGAGTTGGCGCTGTGAGCGGCGACAGCTTGGTTCGCTGTCTTGAGGTTTTGTGTGGTCTGAGCTTGCTGATACAAGTGGCCGAGTACCTGCGAATTGCGAGCAGCAGCGACCCGCAAGGCGTGTGGTCTTGGCCAGAGCAGCGAGCCGATATACCCGCCCATCCTGCATTTTTCAGGCGACTTTTGGATCTGCTGTTTCAACCCACAGCCTACCGAGCCCAGCTGTGGTTGAGGGCGGTTTTGGCGCTGGTTTTGATGATCCAAGGTTCCAATTTGCTGCTGATAGTGGCGCTTTTTGTGGGAACTTTGTTGTTGTTGGTGCGTTGGCGCGGTGCTTTCAATGGCGGCAGCGACTTCATGACCTTGGTGGCAGTCACAGGCATGTTGATTGCCCAAACAGTGGCTGTGTGGGCGGGCCACGGTCTTGGTTGGGCAATGGGCTTGTCCTACATCGCCATCTACACCCTCAGCTCGTATTTTGTGTCAGGGTGGATCAAGTTACTTCAGCCTGAATGGCGCAGTGGGCGGGCGCTCACATTGTTCCTTGATGGCGGTTTGTACGGACCGTTGCCCCCCAACAGCATGTTTAGGCGACCCAAAGTGGCTTGGGCGTGCAGCTGGGCTTTTATTTTGTGGGAAGCGGTGTTTCCTTTGGTGTTACTTCAGGCCGAGTGGGCCGTGTTTTTTATATGTGTCGCTGTGGGTTTTCACTTTTTGGTGTTTTGGTTTTTTGGCTTGAACCGATTTTTTTGGGCCTGGGTGACCAACCTCACAGCGGTTTGGTTCTTTTGTGGCTGGGTAAAGAGTTTTTGGGGGTAAACACCTCAAACTTTGAATACTTTATGTTAGATTAACAGGGGTTTTGAGTGTTTTTTTGCTTGAAACAGTCAAGTTCAGGACCTAGAATGGCGATCCTGATTCAGTACAGGTAATTTACAGGGACTCTCTATGCAATTGATGTGGCTTTCAGGGCCCACAGGAAATGTCAGAACCATATCCATCACTCTTCGCAAGGTGTTGGTGGCTTCTGCTATTGCAACGCTGTTTTTACTTAGCGCCGGTTTCTTGTTGCATTTTGTGGGTTTCAAAATTGCGGTCGAGTACAACCCAGATTTGGCGCGAAGCATTGGCGGCGTGACCACCGAGGCAGAGCAAAAGCGCATGGAGTCGGTTTACCGTGACCATTTGTCTCAGTTGCGTGAGTCCATGCACACCACAGTGAATGAAATCCGACAACTCGAAACCATGAAAAACCGTTTCATGGAAATGGCCACCCCTTCAGTTGTGCGTGACAAGGTCAATCGCAAAGACGAAAACAAAGGCGGCCCCTTAATTGCCCCACGGCCCTTTTCTTCTTTTATCCGCCAGCCTTTAGGTATGGAATTTGACCAAACCTTGCAAGAGTTTTTGCAAACCCAAACAGCGGTATTGGATTTACGCGCCAACTGGGAAAAACAGCTCGAATGGCTTCATTCCTTACCTACGGCCATGCCGATTCGTGGCGACTACCGCATCACCAGCGGTTTTGGAATTCGAAATGATCCTTTCACCGGTGGCTTGGCTATGCACGAGGGCTTGGATTTCACCGCGCCTTCAGGCACCTTGGTGGTGTCCACCGCCCAAGGTACGGTCACCCGTTCGGCTTGGGATGGCGGCTATGGAAATGTCATTGAAGTTCACCATGCCGAAGGCTTTTCCACCCGCTATGCACACCTGAGCAAGCGCATTGCAAAAGTTGGCGATGTGGTCGAGCGTGGCGCTGTGTTGGGTGAGGTTGGCAGTACCGGTCGATCCACAGGTCCGCATTTGCATTACGAAGTTTTTAACAAAGACAGGGTTATCAATCCTGCACAAGTCCTGCCTTTAGGATCGAGTTAACCCCTTACCGGAGCCTTCCATGTTTGAAAAACTGCGCGACAAGCCCTTGGCCAGTTCGCAAGAACGGTTTGAAACCCTGATCGGGCGTACCACACAAATTTACGGGCGTTTGGTTTTGCTCGACAGTGTGCGTATCGACGGCAAGGTGGTGGGCAATATCGAAACCACCAAGGATCACAAGGTTACTGTGGCGATTGGCGCCAGTGGTGAGGTATCCGGTGACGTGACGGCCCACCGTGTGATGGTGGCCGGTAAGGTTGAAGGCAATATTTACGCTTCTGAACGGGTCGAGTTTCATAAAGACTCCGTGGTGCACGGGGACATTTCTTATGGCTCTATCGCGGTTGAACACGGTGCCAGGTTGCTTGGCTTGGTGATTCAGAACCCAACCGGCGGCAACGCCAGTACCGAAGCCAACTCCGCAATTCGTCAGGCGCAAACCAATAAGTAAGCAGCCTTGTTGTCGCCCGATCATTTCGATCAGCAGTACAACAACAGGGCGCGTGTTCCCGACTACGCCAATTATTTGGCGCAATGGGCTGACAGCTCTGCCCAAGCCAGATCGCTGTTAGGCGGCTTAACAGACATTTCTTATGGCTCAGGATCGTCTGAGACCTTAGATATCTTTCCCTCTGCCCCAAACAACTCTCCTGTTGTGGTGTTTATCCATGGCGGGTATTGGCGCTCTCTAGACAAATCCGATCACTCTTTCATAGCCCCCGCTTGGGTTGAGCAAGGTGCTTGCGTGGTGGTGCCCAACTATGCTTTGTGTCCGGCGGTCAGCATCCCCCACATCGTGATGCAAATGCTCAAAGCGCTGGCTTGGGTGTGGCGCTATATCGGTCAATGGGGTGGGGACGCCAGCCGCATTCACCTGGTGGGTCACAGTGCCGGCGGGCATTTGGCCGCCATGATGATGGCCTGCCAGTGGTCACAGTACCAGTCAGATTTACCGCCAGACTTAGTGAAAAGCGTGCTATCTGTTTCTGGCTTGTATGAACTCGACAGCGTGATGCGCTCGCCGTTGTTGCAGTCGTCTTTGCATCTGAGTGATGAGCAGGTATTGCGCTGCAGTCCCGCTTGGATGCCGGCCCCATCCACAGGCAGTTTGGTGAGCGTGGTGGGCGCGCTAGAGAGCGATGCTTTCATCTCGCACAACCACCTGATTCAACAAGCTTGGGGTACACAGCGCGTGCCTTGGGCAGAGAACTTGGCAGGCTTGAATCATTTCAGCATCGTCAACGAGTTGGCCAAGCCGGGCTCGCACTTGCATGGGTTGTTGATGCGGCAATTAGTCGCTTAATCTGGCAACTTCAACAGTCTCGCTGCCAGTGCTGTGCCGCTCAAGATCATGAGTCACAAAAGGATACCTTCGCGTTGCAGCAAATCCAGTTTGCGCCACATGCCACCCGAGTAACCTGTTAATGCGCCGTTCGCACCCACCACCCTGTGGCAAGGAATGATGATGCTCAAGGGGTTGCGTCCCACGGCCGCACCCACGGCCCGCGCCGCTTTGGCTTGTCCTAGGTACTGTGCCAGTTCACCATAAGTGGAATAGCGTCCATGGGGAATAGACAACAAGGCACGCCATACCCGCTGTTGGAAATCGCTGCCATTTACCAGGTCTAAGGGGATGTCAAACGAGCTTCGTTTGCCAGCAAAGTAATCGTTCAGTTGTGTCTTGGCTAAGCGCAACCAATGGTGAGAAGACCCCCATGGGAGATGAGACAAATCGGGACGGTGTGCCTGATCATCAAACCATACGCCGCACAACCCTTTATGGCTGGCCACCAAGGTGAGAGCGCCCAGTGCAGAGTTGATAGGCATTTGCCAAGCATTGGCAAAAAAGGGTGTTTGAACGGAAGAGGTCAGCATGTGTGAGGGAGGCGCGGTATGTTCAGGCTAAGCAATTTGATGAAGTTCATCATACGACCCGCAGATGTCGGCCTGCAACAAGCTCAGCTTCTACAATAACGAGATGAAACTCCAAACCTCTATTTTTAAGGCCTATGACATTCGCGGTGTGGTGCCTTCATCGCTCAATCCTGCTGTTGCACTCGCCTTAGGTAGAGCCTTTGGCTCCCAAGCGTTGGCGCAAGGGGAAACCAAAGTGGCCGTTGGGCGTGATGGCCGATTGAGCGGGCCCGAGTTGGTGCAAGCCTTGGTGCAAGGCTTGGTCGACGCGGGGGTAGAAGTTATAGATGTGGGCATGGTCACCACGCCTCAGTTGTATTTCGCAGCCCACACCTTGTGCACCAGCGGTATTCAAATCACCGGCAGTCACAACCCCAAGGACTACAACGGCTTCAAAATGGTGATGGCCGGTCGTGCTATTTACGGCGATGAGATTCAAGGCCTGCGCCAAATGATGCAAGACGAAACTTGGCAACTCAGCAGCGGCGGCAGTCATCAGCAGGTGAGCGTGAACCAAGCTTACCAAGAGCGCATCGTTAAAGATATTCATTTGAGTCGCCCCATGCGTATCGTGGTCGACAGCGGCAACGGCGTCGCAGGTGCTTCGGCACCCGCTGTGTTGCGTGCCATTGGTTGCGAGGTGATTGAACTTTTCAGCGAAGTGGATGGCAATTTCCCCAATCACCACCCCGACCCGAGCAAGCCCGAAAACCTGCGCGACCTGATGCAGGCATTGCAAACCAGCGGTGCCGAGTTGGGTTTGGCATTTGATGGAGATGGCGACCGACTGGGTATCGTTACCCAAGACGGTCAAACCATTTACCCTGACCGCCAGATGGTGTTGTTCGCCCGCGATGTGCTGCAAAGGGTGCCAGGCGGCGCCATCGTGTTTGATGTGAAATGCTCGCAGCAACTCGCGCCGGCCATTCTTGCGGCAGGCGGCACGCCGGTGATGTTCAAAACCGGTCACTCGTTGATCAAAGCTCAAATGAAGGCCATCAACTCTCCACTGGGTGGCGAGATGAGCGGCCATGTGTTTTTCAAAGAACGTTGGTATGGCTTTGACGATGGCACTTACGCAGGCTGTCGTTTACTGGAAATTTTGAGCCGCTCGCCCGATGCGAATGCCACCCTGCATGCTTTGCCCACCAGCCAATCAACCCCTGAACTCAATGTGGCTTGCGCTGAGGGCGAGCCGCACCGCGTGACCGCCGATTTATTGAAACTGGCGCAAACCCAAGGCCTGCCGTCGCCCGAGCATCAACCCGTGTTGTGCGACATCGATGGTGTACGCATCGATTGGTCTGATGGCTTTGGGCTGGTGCGGGCCTCCAACACCACGCCGGTGTTAGTGCTGCGTTTCGAAGGTCAAACCGATGACGCTTTGCAGCGCATTGAAGCTGACATGATGGCCTTGCTGCGCCAAGTCAAACCCGACGCCACGGTCCAAGAGGCGGCGCATTGAGGCTATTGCTGGTTAAGTTATCTTCTTTGGGGGATGTGATTCACAGTTTGCCCGCGGCCATGGACATGCACCGCAGTGTGGGCGAAGCGCAAATTGACTGGGTGGTAGAGCCGGCATTTGCACCGGTGTTAAAGCTGTGTCCGGCTGTCGATCGCATCATCCCTTGCGATATGCGGCAATGGCGTCGCCAATGGTGGAGCGGCACCACCCGTCGCGCTTGGCAAGCCTTCAAGCACGACTTGCAAACCACCGCTTACGACGCGGTGATTGATTTGCAGGGTTTAAGCAAATCTGCGCTGATCTCAACAATGGCCCACTTAAGCGCCAATGGAAAACGCTACGCCATGGCCCATGGCACCGAAGGATCGGGCTATGAAGCGCCAACGCGCTGGGTGGCTGACAGATTGATTGACTGTCCTTGGCATAGCCATGCTGTCGACAGAGGCCGTCATGTGTGCGCTCAGGCCATGGGCTATGCCATACCTGCACAAGAAGCCAGCAGCTTGAGTTGCACACCGCACGCTGAAGTACCCACCTCCACCGTGGCCTTGGTGCATGGCAGCTCGCGTGCTGACAAAGCTTGGCCGCTGACGCGTTGGCAGGCGCTGGGCCAAGCTTTGCAAGTGCAGGGGTTCAATTTGGCTTTGCCGCATGCCAGCGACAGCGAATTGCACACCGCACAAGCTGTTGCCAGTGCTTGCCCAGGCGCGTTGATTTGGCCACGTTCGGACTTGGTTCAACTCACCCAACGACTGGCGGCCTGCGCGGGTGTGATAGGTGTGGACAGCGGTGTGAGCCATATCGCTGTCGCTCTTGGCTTGCCGCATGTGCAAATGTATAACTTCGATACGGCTTGGCGAACCGGGCCCCTTGGCTGTGCATGGCAACAAAGCGTGTTCGCACCCACCGGCCCCAGCCTCGAACAAGTCTTACGTGCTTGGGCGCAATGTTGGGCTGCTGCAAAGTCGCGCCCCCTGTGATGCGCCATCTGTATTCATTGCTGATGCGGGCCTTGATGCCCTTTCTGTGGGTGAAATTGCTTTTACGCGCAAGGCACGAACCCATTTATGCTGAATCCATGGGTGAAAGGTTTGGCTATTACCAGCAACCAGCGCTTGCCGGCGCACTGTGGATACACGCGGTGTCTTTGGGTGAAACCCGCTCTGTTCGCGCCTTGGTCAAGGCTTTGCGCGACACCTATCCTGATGTGCGATTACTGTTGACCCATGGCACGGCGACGGGGCGCAGCGAAGGTTTGAGCTTGTTGCGCGCAGGAGACGTGCAAGCTTGGTTGCCATGGGACACACCGGGTGCGGTAGATCGGTTTTTGAAGCATTTTCGTCCGCGCCTTGGCATGTTGATCGAAACAGAAGTTTGGCCCAACCTGAGCCTCATTGCTAAACAACAAGGCCTGCCCTTGGTCTTGGTCAATGCGCGTTTGAGCGAGCGCTCTTGGCGGACTGCAAAACACTGGTCAGCCCTGTCCTCGCCCACCTACAACAGTTTGAAGGCGGTATGGGCGCAAACCGATGAAGATGCCAAGCGGCTGCAAAGCTTGGGCGCGCCTGTGAGCGCCGTCATGGGTAATTTGAAGTTTGATGCGCATGTGGATACACAAACCTTGGCGATAGGACATGTTTGGCGCAAAGCTTTGACAAATCGACCCGTGGTGTTGTTGGCGATTTCTCGTGAGCAAGAAGAGGCGATGTTCCTGGAGGTGCTGCAACAGCACCCCGAGTACCTCACGCAGGCGCAGTGGTGGATCGTGCCAAGGCATCCGCAGCGTTTTGATGACGTGGCTTCACTGCTGCAAGCCACGGGCTTGCCGTGGCACAGACGCAGTCAATGGCCCAAAGATTTGGCTCAACAAGAAGTTGCCCAAGAATTGACACTGGTGCTGGGCGACTCTTTGGGCGAAATGCCTTTTTATTACGGCGTAGCAAGTGTGGCGATACTGGGCGGAAGTTTTGCGCCATTGGGCGGGCAAAACCTGATTGAGGCGTGTGCCTGCGCTTGTCCGGTGGTGATGGGGCCACACACCTTTAACTTCAAACAAGCCGCGCAATGGGCCTTGGCTGAACAAGCAGCGCTGCGATGTCCCGACATGGCTTCAGCTATGCGCCAAGCTTTGTCATTGGCCTTGGATAAACCGCGTCAAGAAACAATGGCGCAAGCGGGTCAACAATTTGCACGCAGCCACCAAGGCGCGGTGGCAAATTGCATTAACGCTTTAGGCAAGCTCTGGAATTAGTATTTTTCGGGAACGATCATGTGATCGGGTACGGGGTTGCGAATGTAGTCAGGATTACGAACCCTGGCCGGCAAAGCAATCTCTGCATGCGCAA
>CAMBXY010000026.1 GCA_945871945.1 Bordetella parapertussis | reverse complement strand
GCATGGGCATACAGCACGGGGTCGCTTTTGACTTGCTCGTAGCTGGGCAAGCGAATCACCGAGCGTTCACGCGGGGGTACTTTGATTTTGCCAGTGCTCAATGCAGGGTTGGGCACAAAGTTCAAAGGCGAAACGGTGAAGCCGGTTTTTTGATTGGCTGCATCAGCCACAGCCTTGGCTTCGTCGTCGCGTGAGCAAGTTTCGCCCAGCGCTTGGGCTTGTTCGCTGACCATCAAATACGGGTTCACATGGGCTTCAATGCGCCCCGGCGTGTCCACTTCAGTGCTGTTGATTTCAAACCAATCCGCAGGCGTGTTTCGCACCATGAAAGCGGTGCCCCGCACATTGGTGATATCGGCAATAGGTTCTTTGGCCGCAATGCGGTGCGCCACTTCCACCAATGCTCGCTCGGCGTTGCCGTAGAGCAGCAAATCGGCTTTGGCGTCGACCAAAATGCAACGGCGCACTTTGTCTTGCCAATAGTCGTAGTGGGCAATGCGGCGCAAAGAGGCTTCGATGCCGCCAATGATGATGGGCACTTCGGCGTAGGCCTCGCGACAACGCTGGCTGTACACCAACACACTGCGGTCGGGGCGCTTGCCGCCTACGCCGCCTGCTGTGTAGGCGTCGTCGCTGCGGATTTTTCTGTCTGCCGTATAGCGGTTGATCATCGAATCCATATTGCCGGCGGTCACACCAAAAAATAAATTGGGTTTGCCAAGCGCTTGGAAAGCCTCGGCACTGTGCCATTCGGGCTGGGCGATGATGCCCACGCGAAAACCTTGGGCTTCCAACATGCGGCCAATCACGGCCATGCCAAAACTGGGGTGGTCTACATAGGCGTCGCCTGTCACCAAAATGATGTCGCAACTGTCCCAACCCAAAGCCGCCATCTCGGCGCGGCTCATAGGCAAAAAAGGCGCTGTGCCAAAACGAGCCGCCCAGTATTTACGGTAACTGGTCAGTGGCTTGGCAATGCGCTGGAAAAAGGAGACGTCTATTGGTGCGTTCATTAGCCTCTGATTCTATTCGGCACAGGGTGGCGGACCGTTGGCACGAAAAAAGGCCTTGAGAAACCTAGGCATGACCAACATGTCGTAACATACAAGCGTCGCTTCACTCGGGAGCCTGCCATGACACTGTCCACCTACTCCAGCCGCGAATTCACCCGCGATGTATCCGCCGCCAAACGCGCTGCCGAAAAAGGCCCCGTGTTCATCACCGACCGTGGCCGCCCCGCCTATGCCTTGTTGCGCATCGAGGACTATTACAAGCTCCAAGGCCAGCAGACAGAAAGCCTGTTAAAGGTCATGAATGCCATACCTGGCGGTGAAGGCATTGATTTCGATCCGCCCACACTTTTATTGCACATTCAAGCTGCAACTTTGTTGCAAGCGGACTGAGCATGTTTTTGCTGGACACCAATGTCATTTCAGAATTGCGCCAAGGCAAGCCATTACAAAACGCCCAAGTGGTGACATGGGCTCAACAGCAGGTGTTTGAGCAGTTTTTTTTATCAGCTGTCACCATCCTAGAACTTGAAAAAGGGGTTCAAGCGCTGGAGCACAAACAACCGCCTCAAGGTCAGGCACTGCGGCGTTGGTTGGACGGCGTCACCGGCGTTTTTAATGGGCGCATTATTCCCTTTTCAGCCAGCATGGCCAAACGATGCGCGAGTTTGCATTTTCCCCACTCCTTATCAGAGCGCGATGCGATGATTGCAGCCACAGCGCTCGAACATCGCTTCACCGTGGTCACGCGAAACATCAAAGATTTTCAAAATATGGGCTTGAAATTGCTCAACCCTTGGGAAGCCTGATCATTTCACACCTCCCCCGCTCCCGCACCGATTTATTTTTATCCTTCACCTGGCTGGGTTTGCAAGGCTTTGGTGGCGTGCTGGCCGTGGTGCAGCGTGAAATCGTCGACCGCAAACAGTGGATGACGCTGTCGGAGTTTGCCGAGGAATGGGCGCTCGCGCAAACCTTGCCCGGCCCGAATGTGGTGAATCTCTCGGTGATGTTTGGCGCCAAACACTTTGGCCCCACCGGTGCCTTGGCAGCCATGTCTGGCTTGTTATTGTTCCCCGGACTGCTGATGCTGAGCATCGTGATCAGTTTTCAAGCCTTCGCCCATCTGCCTATGGTGGCATCCGCGCTGCACGGCATGGGCGTGGCCGCTGCGGGCATGGTGATGGCCGCAGGTTGGCGCTTTGGGCCCAGCCTGCTTCAACACCCTGTAGGTTGGCCCTTGGCTGTGGCTTTGACGGTGGTGAGTTTTGTCTTGGCGGCCTTGATGCACTGGCCACTGGCACACGTGATTGGCTTGGTGGGCCTGGTTTCTTTTGGCCTCACATGGTGGCGCATGAAAGCCAAGGACAGCACATGACTTTGGCACTTTTCTTAGACCTGTTTGTGCATTTCTGCATGCTGTCGCTGTTGGCGGTAGGAGGCGCTTTGGCCATCGTCCCCGAGATGCACCGCTACTTGGTCACCGACTTGCAACTGCTGACAGAAACCGCTTTCAGCCAATCGGTGACCCTGGCACAAATCGCGCCGGGGCCCAACATCTTGCTGGTGGCCGTCATGGGTTGGAATATCGGCTTGCAAGCAGCGGGGGGCTTGGAGGCAGGCTGGGGCGCAATAGGCATGGGTGTGTTGTTGGCGGCAAGTTTGCTCACCGCAGCGGTACTGCCCTCCTCGCTGCTGAGTTACTTCACGGTGAAGTGGTTGCAAGTGCATCAACATGCGCGAAGCGTGAGGGCTTTTCGATCGGGCATGCTGCCATTGGTCATGGGCCTTATGCTTTCAGCGGGCTGGTTGTTACAAACCGCCAGTAATCCGCAGATGGATTGGCGCTTGCTGCTGATCTGCGCGGTCAGTATGCTGATGGTGTTGAAAACCCGTGTGCACCTGCTGTGGCTAATGTTGGGTGGGGCGGTCTTGGGTGCAGTCTTGGGGTTGTAACTTTAAGAAACGCTGCGCTGCCTTACTGTTTCATACAAACAAATCCCGCTGGCCACCGACACATTCAAACTCTCTACACCTCCGGCCATGGGGATGCGCACGAGTTGATCGCAGGTTTTGCGGGTGAGTTGACGCAGGCCGTCGCCCTCGGCACCCAAGACCCAAGCAGTGGAGATTTTCAAGTCCACGTCGTAAAGTGTTTGCGCCGCGTCGTCAGTGGTACCGGTGATCCAAATATTGCGCTCTTTGAGTTCATTCAAAGTGCGCGCTAAATTGGTGACCATGAAATAAGGCACGGTTTCGGCCGCACCACTGGCCACCTTGGCGACAGTGGCATTGATGCCCACAGCATGGTCTTTGGGGGCGATGACCGCGTGCACACCCGCGCCATCGGCCACCCTCAAACAAGCGCCTAAGTTGTGCGGGTCGGTGATGCCATCGAGCACCAACAACAAGGCCGGCACATCTGAGGGCAAAGCCTCCAAACACGCATCCAAAGACTTGGCAATGTCTACCGCATACACGCGAGCCACCACACCTTGATGCCCATGGCTGCCAGCCAACTGTGCCAAACGCGGAGCATCAGACTCCACCAATTTCACTTTGGCTTCTTTGGCGCGTTCTTGAAACTGGCGCATGCGTGCATCGCGGCGGGTCGGGTCGATAAAGACCTCGATCACAGACGCTGGCGTGGTTTTCAGGCGCACCCCGACAGCGTGAAATCCAAACAAAACTTTGATCGGGCTGGCCATGGGCTGTCCTCAGAAACTCAAACGGTGGGGGCTTGCAAATCTGCCAAAGGGTGTGCAGACAAGGGCCAAGGGCTGGTGAAAAACGGCGTCACCATTTCAGCGCTGACGTCATCGATGTGTGCAGGTGACCAACGCGGCGCATGGTCTTTGTCTACCGCCAAAGCACGTATGCCCTCTACCGTGTCACTTTGCGCCGGTGTGCGTTGCAAATGCAGGGGATGAAAACTGTGGCGAACCATGTCGCGCTCCATGCGCAACTCGTCACTCAAATTCATGTGCCGCGCAAGACGCACTTGCATGAGCGTGACGGCCAGCATCAGCGCAGAGCGCTTGCGCAAAGCGTCTAAAGCGTGTTTGTCTTCAGAGGCCTCTAGTGCTTTGGCAATGCTTGGCAAATCGGTAGCCGCAAATGCTTGGTTCAAGCTGTCGGTCCACCAAGAGGGCTTGTGATGTTGAGCGGTTTGTGTCGCGGCTTGAAAGCCTTGGGTGAACTGAGTTAAAGCCTTAGCCGGCTGGGCCCAGTTTAAGTGGGGTAACTGTGCCCAAAGCGCGTTCAATGAAGCACTGTCAACCAACACATCTGCCAAACCCGCATACACCGCTTCAGCGCCATTGAGCATATGACCTGTCAGCCCTAAATACTCGCCCAAAGCACCTTGGCAACGGCTTAAAAAATATCCGCCACCCACATCCGGAAACAGACCAATCAGGGTCTCGGGCATGGCCATCTTGGTGCGTTCGGTAGCGATTCGTAAACCCGCACCTTGCGCCAAGCCCATGCCGCCACCCATGACCACACCGTCCATGAACACCCAACAAGGTTTGCTGTAGTGGTGAATCAGGTGATTGAGCCGGTACTCTTCGGTGAAAAAATCTTCTAAGCGCGGGTCGCCGGCCAAGGCAGCCGTGTGAAAAAAACGTATGTCGCCACCTGCACAAAAAGCACCGAAAGCGCCCTCGCGACCCATGCCACGCATGGCCACGGCTTGCACACGGTCATCGCCCTGCCAGGCCAGCAGCACATGTGAAATACTGCGCACCATGTCCAACGACAACGCATTCAAAGCTTTGGCGCGGTTCAAAGTGATGAGCCCCACCTGCCCTTGTACCTCAGCCAGCACATCGCCTTGCGTCAAGACCGCCAGTTCATTCATTTGTTACTCTCCAAGTTGCCGCTTCATTCAAAGCCAAGGCAGCCAAAACCAAAACACCGCCGAATAAAACTGACAAGACAGGTTGTTCAGCAGCACCCCACCAAGCCCAGGCAATGCCAAACAGCACTTCAAGCAAGGCCAACAAGGCCACCTCGTGCGATTTAAGCACCCGCGCCGCCCACACGGCCAGCAAGCAAGGCAAGGCCAGCTGAAAAAAACCCAGACCCGCCAACCAAGCCAAGTCAGCTGAACTGGCCACCCCCGGCAAAGCCAATGGCGCGGTATAAAGACAAGACAACAAAGCACCTACCCACACGGCGGGCATGAAGTCTGCAGGCGCTTCAGAGGTTTGCAGATGTTGCACCACATTCCATTGAACCGCGCCGGCCAAGGGAACGCACAGGGCGACCATCATGCCCTTGAGGTGTTGACCGTCTTCGATTTGCACTTGGCTGATAAACATAAAAGCCAACCCTGAGCCGGCGACCAACATCGCCCACCAAGTGTGGGGGGCAAGCTGTTTTTTCATGACAAAGCGCGACAACAACGCGGTGAGCATGGGCCCCACCGCCATGGTGATCAGCACATTGGCTACTGTGGTCATGGTGAGGGCCAGCATGAAGGCGGTGAACATCACCGACCAACACACGCCTGAGAGCCAAAATATGGGTTGACGCCAAGGCAGGTTGTGCCACAACTGGCGGCCTTTCAGTAGGGGTAGCAAGAAACTCAGCGACAGCAGAGTGAAAAAGCTGCGCCAAAACGTCAGCTCAAAGCCTTGGGCATGGCTCATTTGTCTGGACACAATCCCAGCCATAGACCACAGCAAGGTGGCCAACACCATCACGCCTAAGGCTTGGGTGTGGCTGAGCTTCATCGCCATCGAAAAGGAAATCAGGAATCGCGGCTGGCACGTTTGCGCTCATGCTCTTTCAAAAAACGTTTGCGCAGACGCACACTTTTGGGCGTGATTTCCACCAACTCATCGTCGTCAATGAACTCGACGCCGTACTCTAAAGTGAGCTGAATAGGCGGCGTGATTTTGATGGCGTCTTCCTTGCCGCTGACGCGAAAGTTGGTCAACTGCTTGGTGCGCGTGGCGTTAACCACCAAATCGTTGTCACGGCTGTGGATACCCACAATCATGCCTTCGTACACAGGATCGTTAGGCTTGACAAACATGCGGCCACGGTCGTCGAGCTTACCCAAAGCGTAGGTAAAAATTTCACCGTCATCCATGGAAATCAGCACGCCGTTTTTGCGTCCGCCAATATCGCCTTTGTGCGCCTCATAGCCGTCAAAGATATTGGAGATCAAACCCGAGCCGCGGGTTAAGTTCAAAAATTCATTAGTGAAACCAATCAAGCCACGCGCTGGAATGCGGTACTCCAAGCGCACACGGCCACGGCCATCGGGATCCATATTGACGAGTTCGCCTTTACGTTCACCCAAGGCTTGCATCACACCGCCTTGGTGGCCTTCTTCAATATCCGCCGTGACCATCTCGATAGGCTCATGGCGCACACCGTCCACATCGCGGTAGACCACGCGAGGCTTGGACACGGCTAATTCGTAGCCTTCACGGCGCATGTTTTCCAACAAAATCGTCAGGTGCAATTCACCTCGGCCGGCCACTTCAAAAATGCCGTCTTCATCGGTTTCTTTGACGCGCAAGGCCACGTTGTGTTGCAACTCTTTTTGCAAGCGGTCCCAAATCTGACGGCTGGTGACGTACTTGCCTTCACGTCCTGCCAAGGGTGAGGTGTTGACGCAAAAATTCATGGTCAAGGTGGGCTCGTCAATTTTGAGCATGGGCAATGGACTGGGGTTCAGCGGGTCGGTGATGGTCACACCAATGCCAATATCAGTAAGACCGTTGATCAACACAATATCGCCAGGGCCGGCTTCCGTGGCTTGAATACGCTCTAAGCCTTGGAACTTCAATACTTGGTTGACGCGGCCTTTGACAGGGGTGCCTGTCTCGCCCTCCATGACCACCACGTCTTGCATGGGCTTGATGGTGCCCTGGCTGATGCGACCCACACCAATACGACCCACGAAGGTAGAAAAATCCAAAGCGGAGATTTGCAATTGCAAAGGCGCAGCGGGGTCACCTTGTTGTGGGGGCACATGCTTCAAAATCGTTTCAAACAAAGCCGACATATCGGGGCCCCATTGCGAGCCCGCCTCGCCCTCCAGCAGCGACGACCATCCATTGATACCTGAGGCATAGACCACAGGGAAGTCGAGTTGCTCGTCGTTCGCACCGAGTTTGTCGAACAACTCAAAAGCTGCGTTGATCACCGCGTTGGGGCGAGAGCCAGGCTTGTCTACCTTGTTGACCACCACGATAGGCTTCAAACCCAAGGCCAAAGCCTTCTTGGTAACAAAACGGGTTTGCGGCATGGGGCCTTCTTGTGCGTCAATCAGCAGCACCACACCATCGACCATAGACAAGGCGCGCTCGACCTCGCCGCCAAAGTCCGCGTGTCCGGGGGTGTCAACGATGTTGATGTGCGTTCCTTGCCAACTGACTGCGCAGTTTTTAGCCAAGATGGTGATGCCGCGCTCGCGCTCAATGGCGTTGTTGTCCATCACGGTATCAACCACTTTTTCGTGGTCGGCAAAGGTACCAGACTGACGCAACAACTGATCGACCATGGTGGTTTTGCCATGGTCAACGTGGGCGATGATGGCGATGTTTCTGATTTGTAATGTCATGCTGCACTCTCGAGTAAGGATTGGATTTCTTGGGGATTCAATAAGCGCTCGGGGATCAATTCCCCAGCGCGAACATGGGCTGTACCTAACAAAGCATGGGGGCTCGTGCCATAGACGGCCACCTGATGGTGATCGGGCCAATCGCCACGGCGACGCAAGCCGCTCAGGAAACGACCTGCATCTTCGGCTTGCAAAATGATGGCTTGATGACTGTCGAGCAATATATCGACAGCTTGCAAGGGTTGGTGGCGCTGGGCCTCAGACAAGGCTTCCAAGGCTTCCAAGCTGATGCAGCCATCTATGGCAAACCGACCACTTTTGACTCGGCGTAAAGCACTTAAAAATGCACCACAGCCCAGAGCGTTGCCAATGTCTTCGCCCAAGGTGCGTATATAGGTTCCTTTGGAGCAATGCGCTTTGAGCCACAGGCTTCTCACCCCATCTTGCATGGGCAACTCTTTGAGCTCCAAGGAATGAATAACGACACTGCGCGCCGCACGTTCAACCTCAATGCCTTCGCGGGCATATTCGTACAAAGCTTTGCCGTCTTTTTTCAAAGCGCTGTGCATAGGCGGGACTTGCTGCAAAGGGCCGGTGAACAAGGCCTGCACTTGCAGCAATTTTTCTGGTGTGAAGTTGACAGGAGCCTCGGCGATGACCTCACCTTCAGCGTCCGCTGTGCTGGTGCGCTGGCCTAAACGCAGCACGGCTTCGTAGGTTTTGTCGGCATCCAAGTGCAGTTGACTGAATTTGGTGGCAGCCCCAAAGCACAGGGGCAACACACCTGTGGCCATGGGGTCGAGTGTGCCGGTGTGTCCGGCTTTTTCGGCGCGCAGCAACCATTTGGCTTTTTGCAAAGCCTGATTGCTAGACAGTCCTAGTGGTTTATCGAGCAACAACACCCCATGCACAGGGCGCCGTTGCACCCTGGTGCGCGGCGTTTTCATGGTGTGTCAGATTCCTTGGCACGGGAAGCCACGGCGCGGGCAATCAAGGCGTTCATATCCGCAGCACGCTCGGGGGTGCGGTCATACAAAAAATGCAAAGTAGGCACGGTGTGAATATGTAAACGCTTGAACAATCCATTGCGTAAAAAACCAGCGGCTTGGTTCAAGCCCTCTAGGCAAGCTTCGGGCTCGCCCACCAGCACACTGATATGCACCTTGGCATGGGCGTAGTCGGGCGTGACTTCTACCGACTGAATCGTCACCATCCCCAGTCGCGGATCTTTCAACTCGCGTATGAGTTCGGCCAGATCACGCTGAATCTGGTCGGCAACGCGAAAGCCGCGGTGGGGTGTAGAGGACTTCTTGGCGGCCATGCAAATTTAAATGGTTCGTGCAACTTCCTTGATTTCAAAGAACTCAAGTTGATCGCCCTCATTGATATCGTTATAGCCTTTGAGGTTCAAGCCACATTCAAAACTTTCCTTGACCTCGCGCACATCGTCTTTGAAACGTTTCAAGCTTTCGAGCTCACCTGTGAAGATCACCACGTTGTCACGCAGCAAGCGCAATCGGGCATTGCGTCGAACAACGCCGTTGGTAACCATACAACCGGCGATCGCGCCAATTTTGCTGATGCGGAAGACTTGGCGAATCTCGGCCAAGCCAATCACTTCTTCGCGCTTGTCAGGTGTCAACATGCCCGACATGGCGGCTTTGAGTTCGTCCACAGCGTCATAAATGATGTTGTAGTAACGAATCTCTACGCCGTTATTCTCAGCCAGCTTTCTGGCACCCGCGTCGGCACGGGTGTTAAAGCCAATGATGACCGCTTTAGAGGCAATCGCCAAGTTCACATCGGACTCGCTGATACCGCCCACCGCGCCATACACCAACTGCACCCTCACCTCTTCGTTGGTGAGTTTGAGCAAAGACGCGGCCAAAGCTTCTTGCGAACCTTGCACATCAGCTTTGATGATGATGGGCAAGTTTTTCACTTCGCCTGAGGCCATGTCAGAGAATAAATTTTCCAACTTGGCCGCTTGTTGCTTGGCCAATTTGGTGTTGCGGAATTTACCTGCTCGGTAGGTGGCAATTTCACGGGCGCGTCGTTCATCCGACAAGACCATGAATTCGTCGCCCGCCTGTGGCACCTCGGTCAAGCCTTGGATTTCCACCGGAATAGAGGGGCCTGCCGACTTGGTTGATTTGCCGTTTTCATCCAACATGGCTCGCACACGACCGTAGGTTTGACCCGCCAACACCACATCGCCAGTTTTCAAAGTGCCTGATTGAATCAAGATGGTGGCCACAGGGCCTCGACCTTTGTCCAAACTGGCCTCAATCACCAAGCCCTTGGCCATGGCGTCAATAGGTGCTTTGAGTTCCAACACCTCGGCTTGGAGAAGCACTTGCTCTAAGAGCTCATCAACGCCTTGACCGGTTTTGGCCGAGACCGACACAAACGGCGACTCGCCACCAAACTCCTCGGGCACCACTTCTTCGGCAACCAATTCATTTTTCACGCGGTCGGGGTTGGCGTCGGGTTTATCGATCTTGTTGATAGCCACCACGATGGGCACACCTGCTGCTTTGGCGTGCTTGATCGCTTCTTTGGTTTGGGGCATGACGCCGTCGTCAGCCGCCACCACCAAAATCACAATGTCGGTGGCCTGGGCACCACGCGCACGCATGGCGGTAAAGGCTTCATGTCCTGGGGTATCCAAAAACGACACCATGCCGCGTGGTGTTTCCACATGGTAGGCACCGATGTGCTGGGTGATACCACCGGCCTCACCTGAGGCCACCTTGGCGCGGCGGATGTAATCGAGCAATGAGGTTTTGCCATGATCCACGTGACCCATGACTGTGACAACAGGGGCACGGGTGAGTGACTCTCCAACGTGTGCAGAAGACTCATCTTCGGTAAATGCCTCGGGATCATCCAATGAAGCGATGACCGCCACATGGCCCATTTCTTCCACCACAATCATCGCGGTGTCTTGGTCCAAGGGTTGGTTGATGGTGACCATTTGGCCAAGCTTCATCAGTTGCTTGATGACCTCGGAAGCCTTCACCGCCATCTTGTGTGCCAATTCGGCAACGGTGATGGTCTCGGGCACATGCACCTCGATGATGCGCGCCTCAACGGGCGCGGCTTGCACCGGTGTGTCATCGCGGTCCCGGTCGCGGCGTCCACGCGGACCACCGCGCCAACTGTTGCGCCCCACGCCACCACTGGCGTCACCACGGGTTTTGATTTCCTTTTTCTTGGCTTGCTCGTCGGCCCAGCTCGAGGAGAGTTTGGCGCTTTTAACTTCTTTGCCGTCTTTGGCTGGTGTGGTTCCTGCAGGCTTGGCAGCAGTCGTTGCACTGGGCGGCGGTTTATGCAAAGTACCTTTGATGGCTTTGGCGTCCGTTGCAGGGGGTTTCTCGGGCTCTGGCGGTTTTTTCGCGACCAATACTTTTTTGGGCGCATTCATCATCGTGCGAATCGCCTCGGCTTCAGCCAAGGCGGTGCGCCTGCGGGTGTCGAGGTCTTTGGCTTTGGCCGCATCCTCTTCGGCCTGGACTTTGGAGTCAGCTATGCGCTTGGCAGCAGCTTCGGCTAAGGCCTGTGCAGCCGCAGCTGCGTTCTCATCCGCAGAGGCAAGCACAGGCGCTTGCAATTGCGCTTCGCGATCTTTGTCTTCTTGGACTTGGCGCAAGCGGCGTTTTTCTGCCAACTCTTCTTCTTGGCGTCGAATGAATTCGGCTTGACGGCGAGCCTCTTCCTCGCGTCTGGCGAGTTCGGCTTGATCGAGAATGGGGACTATGGGTTCGGGCGCTTCTACGGCTTCGGTTTCAGCCGCATCGTTTTCATCGCGTTTGACAAAGGTGCGTTTTTTACGCACCTCTACCTGAATGGTGCGGGCTTTACCCGTGGCGTCGGCTTGCTTGATCTCGCTGGTCGACTTTTTCACCAAGGTGATTTTTTTGCGCTCAGGCGTGTCTGTCCCGTGACTGGCTTTTAAAAAGCCCAACAGTTTTTGTTTGTCTGCATCGGTCAGTTCATCTGCGGCCGAGCCTTTGGGCACGCCAGCAGATTTCAACTGCTCAAGCAGGGTGTCGGGAGATTTTTTGAGTTCCTTGGCAAACTCTGCAACCGTTGTGTTGGTCATCTGTGGTATTCCTCTTCATGACCGTTACGCTTGACCCGCGAACCAATGCTCGCGTGCCTTCAGGATCAAAATTTTTGCATCTTCTTCAGACTGGCCGGTGATGTCCACCAACTCGTCCACCGCCAGGTCGGCAAGCTCATCTCGGGTATGTATGCCGCCATCGGCCAATTTGAGTATGAGTTCAGCGTCCAGTCCTTCTAAGTCACGCAAATCTTGCGAAACCTCCTCCACACTTTCTTCACGCACGATTTCCATGGTGAGCAGTGCATCTTTGGCACGGGCACGCAATTCGTTGACCGTGTCTTCGTCAAAGCTTTCTATCTCCAGCATTTCTTGCAAGGGGACGTAAGCCACTTCTTCCAAGCTGGTGAATCCTTCTTCAATCAAGATGTCAGCGACTTCTTGATCGACGTCGAGTTTCTCCACAAACAACTCGCGCAGCCCTTGGGTTTCGGTGGCGGATTTTTGGGCGGATTCGGCCGCGTCCATGATGTTGATCTTCCAACCGGTTAAGTCCGAAGCCAAGCGCACGTTTTGACCGCCGCGACCAATGGCCATGGCCAAATTTTCTTCATCAACCACCACATCCATGGCATGCTTTTCTTCATCGACCACGATAGAGGACACATTCGCAGGCGCCAAAGCGCCAATCACAAACTGAGCCGGGTCTTCGCTCCACAAAACAATATCAACACGCTCGCCAGCGAGTTCGTTGGTGACTGCATTCACGCGGGTACCGCGCACACCGACACAGGTGCCAATCGGGTCGACGCGCTTGTCGTAGGAGATGACGGCAATTTTGGCGCGCGAACCAGGGTCGCGAGCGCAAGATTTGATCTCCAGCAAGCCTTGTTCAATCTCGGGCACTTCTTGGCGAAACAACTCAATCATGAACTCGGGCGCAGAGCGCGACAAGATGATGGGCGCTCCACGCAAGGTGTTGTCAACTTCCATGATCATGGCGCGAACGCGGTCAGCGTTACGCAGGTTTTCTTTGGGAATCATTTCTGAGCGGCGCAAACGACCTTCAATGCGACCGCTCTCAACAATCAAGTCGCCTTTGTCCATGCGCTTGACGCTGCCCACAAAAATCTTGTCACCCCGTGACAAAAAGTCAGCCAATAACATTTCACGCTCGGCATCGCGGATTTTTTGCAAGATCACTTGTTTGGCTGCCATGGCGCCAATGCGGCCTATAGGCAGCGACTCAATGCTTTCTTCGATGTACTCGCCCTCTTCAATGTCCGACAAACGCTCCTTAGCGTCCATCAACATTTCTTCGGAATCGGGGTTTTGCAAACCGGCTTCATCAGGCACCACCAACCAACGGCGAAAGGTTTCGTATTCACCACTGTCGCGGTCCATGGCAACACGAATATCTACGTCACCGGGGTAGAGTTTTTTGGTGGCCTGTGCCAGCGCAGATTCCACTGCACCAAACACCAGATCGCGCTCGACATTCTTCTCGCGCGAGATGGCGTCTACCAACATGAGCATTTCGCGATTCATGACTAGTTACTCCTCTTCTCTGCAGGCCTACGGCCTTTGAAATCCACAATCGGTGCCAGTCGAGCTTCACGCACTTCACTCAAGGTGAACTGCAAAGCCTGAACCGGCGTGTCTTTTTTGACTTTGGCAACTCGCATTCCTGGTTTGCTTACAGCTTCATCACGCCAAGTGATTTGCCAAGTCTGGGGGGTATCGGTGACTTCCAATACACCCCGAAATTTCTTACGGTTGGCAGAAACCAATCCTGCGGCGGCAGCCCCCATGGGTGCTTTCAGCGTGATATCAATCACCTCACCACAAAAGCGAGCCAAATCAGCCTCGGTTTTGAGCGGCCTGTCTATGCCCGGTGAGGACACTTCCAAGCGGCTGTAAGCCGTTTGCTCCACTTCCAACACAAACTGCAATTGGCGAGTGACTTTTTCGCAATCTTCTACTTGAATGAACTGCTCAGGCTCACTTATCTGCCAAATTTTGTCTATGGTGATGCGCAACAAACCACCAGCTGAACGCTCAATGTCCACCAGCTGATACCCCAGACCGATAACCGTTTGTTCAATGATGTTTTGCAATGCCACCGCTTTTCATTCGACCAAAAAAAACGGGCGGTTGGGATTCCGCCCGTTGTCTT
>CAMBXY010000025.1 GCA_945871945.1 Bordetella parapertussis | reverse complement strand
AAATGTCTGATTTACAACCCCATGACGGCGAAGAACAAGACCCTGTTGAAGCCATCGTGCCCTTGATGCCCATCGTGCTGCCCATTGGCGGCGGCATATTGATTTTCTTGTTGGCCTTTATCGCGGTGGTCATGGCCTGAATGGCACCGCCCCCTCTTTAGCCCTTGGCGCCTGTATTTTGGCGCTTTTTTTATTGGCTTGAGGTGAGTTCCTTGTTACGCCTTGAAACAGGTAGTTGACCTTAATCCATTGAAGCCAGGAGATCCCCATGAACGCACCCGCCCCTCAGGGAATAGGGTTGTCACCCCCGTCTTTTGTGAAAAACCCCAAGCTGCTTGCTTGGGTCGCCGAGATGGTGGCTTTGTGCAAGCCTGCCGCTGTTCACTGGTGCGACGGCAGCGATGCTGAGTACCACATGCTGTGCCAGCGCTTGGTCGACGCCGGTACTTTGAAACAGCTCAACCCCCTCAAACGCCCCAACTCGTTTTTGGCCTGCTCCGACCCCTCGGACGTAGCGCGTGTTGAAGACCGCACCTATATTTGCTCTGAGCACAAAGAAAACGCCGGCCCCACCAACAACTGGATGGCCCCTGCTGAGATGCGCCAAACCTTGCAGCCCCTGTTTGACGGCTGCATGTCAGGTCGCACCCTGTATGTTGTTCCTTTCTCCATGGGCCCTTTGGGCAGCCCGATTGCCCATATCGGCATCGAACTCTCAGACAGCGCTTACGTGGCTGTCAATATGAAAATCATGACCCGCATGGGCCAAGCTGTGTACGAGGTGCTGGGCACCGATGGCGAGTTTGTGCCTTGCGTGCATAGCGTGGGCGCGCCCTTGCAGGCTGGCGACAAAGATGTGCCTTGGCCTTGCAACACCAGTAAATATATCGTGCACTATTCCGAGACCCGTGAAATTTGGTCTTATGGCTCTGGCTACGGCGGCAACGCCTTGTTGGGCAAAAAATGTTTTGCGCTGCGTATTGCCTCAAGCATGGGAAAAGACCAAGGCTGGCTGGCCGAACACATGCTGATCTTGGGCGTAACCAACCCCGAAGGCAAAAAATTCCATGTGGCGGCAGCTTTCCCCAGCGCTTGCGGCAAAACCAATTTCGCTATGCTGATCCCGCCCGCGGGCATGCCGGGCTGGAAGGTCACCACGATTGGCGACGATATCGCTTGGATCAAGCCCAGCGCAGATGGGCGTTTGCGCGCCATCAACCCAGAAGCCGGCTACTTTGGCGTGGCCCCTGGCACCAACAGCTTGACCAACCCCAACTGCATGGCCAGCTTGGACCGCGACGTGATCTTCACCAATGTGGGGCTGACCGACGATGGCGATGTGTGGTGGGAGGGCATGAGCGAGGCCCCCGCGCATTGCATCGATTGGCAAGGCAAAGACTGGACACCGGCCATTGCCAAAGAAACCGGCGCCAAAGCTGCCCACCCCAACGCCCGCTTCACCGTGGCCGCCACCAACAACCCCGCGCTTGACAGCGCCTGGGACGACCCAGAAGGTGTGGCAATTGACGCTTTTATCTTTGGCGGTCGCCGCTCGACCACTGTGCCTTTGGTAACCCAAGCGCGCAACTGGGTGGAGGGCGTTTACATGGCGGCCACCATGGGCTCGGAGACCACCGCCGCCGCCGCCGGCCAACAAGGCGTGGTGCGTCGCGACCCGTTTGCCATGTTGCCTTTCATGGGCTATCACATGAGCGACTATTTTCAACACTGGTTACAAATGGGTCAAAAGCTGCAAAGCAGCGGCGCCAAGTTACCGGCCATTTTTTGCGTTAACTGGTTCCGTAAAGATGAAGAGGGCCGGTTTGTGTGGCCTGGCTACGGCGAGAACATGCGTGTCTTGAAGTGGATGATTGACCGCATCGAAGGCAAGGCCGCGGGCAGTGAAAACGTGTTTGGTATCAGCCCCCACTTTAGCGAGCTGAACTGGGAGGGACTGGATTTCACGCCCGCACAATTCCACACAGTCACCCACGTGGACAAAGCCGCTTGGGTGCAAGAGTTAAAGCTGCATGAAGCGCTGTTTGAGCAGCTGGCCTACCACCTGCCGCCGGAATTGCCCGCCACCCAGCGAGCGATTGCCCAGCGCCTAAAGGCTTAAAGCGCAGGCCTGCTGGCGCTTAAGCGCTGCGCCAGCAGCACATACTCGGCCACCGCCACCTCTTCGGCGCGGCGCTGCACATCAAAATCTTCTCCCACGCCGCGCTCTTGCAGCCAGCGGCCTAAGGTGTGCCTAAGCAATTTGCGGCGTTGACTGAAGGCGACTTGCACCAACTCACTCAGAAGGCCAAGCGCCACCGGCGCGGGCTGTGCATGCGGGGTCATGCGCACCACCGCGCTGTCGACCCTGGGGGGCGGCTCAAACGCCATGGGGCCCACTTCAACCACCATCTCCATCACATAGCGCCACTGCAGCATCACGCTCAAGCGCCCATAAGCCGAGCTTGAGGGCTGGGCTACCATGCGCTCGACCACCTCTTTTTGCAACATGAAGTGCTGGTCTTGAATCACCGACACATGGCCTAGCAAGTGAAACAAAATCGGGGTTGATATGTTGTAAGGCAGATTGCCCACCACCCTCAGGCTTTGGGTATGCAAACCCGCAGCCAAGGCGGAGATATCCACTTTCAGCACATCGGCCTCATGCACCGTGAGTTGCGCATGTTGACGTAAGCGCAGCGCCAAGTCGCGGTCCAGCTCAATGACCTGCAAATGGCCCACGCGCTCGACCAAGGGCTGGGTCATCGCCGCCAAGCCAGGGCCAATCTCCAGCATCTGCTGCCCCGCTTGTGGGTTAATTGCGTCGACGATGTCTGCGATGACCGCCTGATCAGTCAGGAAGTGCTGACCAAAACGCTTGCGGGCTTGGTGTCTCACTTATTGAGGCGTTTCGCGGTATTCCACATAGGCGCGTCCGCGCACCTCGCGTTCCCAATTTTTATAGGCTTCGTCGAATTTTTTCTCGCGTAAAGCATTGCGCGCCATGTCTTGTTTTTCGCGCAAGCTGAGAGGCGCCTCGCGCCGCTCCAATACCTGAATCAGGTGCACCCCAAAGCGCGACACCAACGGGTCGCCCACTTGGCCCAGCGCGAGCTTGTTCATGGCGTCTTCGAATTCGGGCACCATCATTCCGGGGTTAGCCCAGCCCAAGTCCCCCCCTTGGTTGGCGCTGCCGTCTTGCGAATGCTCCTTGGCCAGAGATTCAAACGAGGCCAAGCCTAATTCAATTTGTCGCTTAAATGAGGCCAGCTGTGCGCGGGCGCTGTCTTGGCTGAGCTTGCCCCCCGGGCGCAACAAAATATGCCTTGCACGGGTTTGGTTGACGCTTGAGGGTAATGCGTCAGCGCTTCGCTTTTCAAGCAATTTCAACAAATGAAAACCTGCAGCCGAGCGTACCGGCCCCACCCACTGCCCCACCGATGTGTCTTTCAATGCATCCACAAACAGACTGGGATAGCGACTGGGGGGGCGCAGGCCCAAAATGCCGCCGTTGCTCCGGTCTGCGGCGCTGGAGAACTGCGCGGCGAGTTTCAAAAAGTCTTCGCCCGCTTTAAGTTTTCGCATCACCTCATCAGCCTTGGTCAGTTGTCTGGCGACTTGGTCGCCGGTGGGGTTTTCCGGTAATTCAAACAAGATATGCGCGATATTGATATCGGCGTTGGGGTTGGCCGCATTGTTGTTTTGCTGCAAAAAATCATCGACTTCGTAATCTTGAATCCTGATACGTGCATTGACCTCTTTTTCTCTCACCTTTTGCAACTGCATTTGCCTGCGTACTTGACTGCGGTACTGCTCCCAGGACAAGTTTTGCTCTTGTAAACGACGCTGCATTTGCTCGATGTTCATTTGGTTGCGTTGGGCGGTTTTCTCGATAGTCTGCGCCAACTCTTCGGCGCTGATTTGGATACCGTATTGCTTGGCAATACCCAGTTGTGCAGCCTCATCAATCAAGGTTTCCATCGCTTCGAGCAATAAATTGCTGCGGCCCAATTGGGCTGCGCCCGGATCAGCCATGGACGCCAAGCGGTTCACCTCTTGGTTGGTGATGGGCTCGTTGTCGACCACCGCGACGATGAAGTCCGAGGCCTGCGAACCCTCTGCTGGCGCCAATGCCTGAGGCAAACTGCGCGCGTTCAAGCCGGCCGCGGCGGCACCCGCAGGCGCGGGTTTTAAGGTTTGTGCGTTCAGCATCAACGCGCTACAGCACCACACGCCAAGCGCTAATGCACGCATTAGGGTAGGAAAGAGTTTCATAAAAAATCAGTCATATTGGCCAAATCGGCTGGGTGAGTCACGCAGGTTTTCGCGCAAGTTTTGATAGCGAGGAATATTATTCTTCAATGAAGTAAGCGGGTTAATGCCTACGCGAGAAAAGTCGTTGAACTCTAACTGGAACATCAAACGACTGTTGGGATTTTCGATTAAAGACACCTGACTGCGCGTGACCACCACGCGGCCCACCCAACAGCCTGCATCGTATTCCAAGCCGGTCAAGGTTTCGATGAAGCGCTTCTCCAGCATGTTGTAGTTGCCCCTACCCACCGTAAACCAGCGTTGCTCGCCCAAACCACGTCCGCGCCCGTTGTCTACGCCTTTGTCTCCCCACAAATCATTGATCGGCCACTGCCAAGCCAGATCCAAGGTGGTTGAGGTAGAACGTTGATAACGGTATGCAGCTGTCAACACCCTGTAACTGCTGGGGTTGTATCGCATGCCCACCGAAGACCTCTCCGACACCGAAGTTTCGGGGTTGTATTGAACGATGCTGTCCAAGGCCCAGCGTGGGGTTAAAAAAGTGCTCGCACCTAGCAAGATATCGCTAAAGCTGTCCGTCAGCGGCAGCGCTGTCGGCGTCAGCGCCACCTTTTGGTCTTTGAAACGAAAACGCTGGGCCAATGAAAACCTGGCGCCTTCTGCGCCCGTTTCAGCATCGATCAGGCGCGAGCTTGCGCCCACCGTCAAGGTGCGGCTGTCGGATATGCGGTCTTGGCCAGAAAAAGCGTTCTCGGTATAAATGGTGGCAAAGTTAAAGTCATTCGCGCCTGTGTCGTAATTGGGCAAATCGCTTTGCGATCGAAAAGGCGTGTTGACAAAATAAGCCCTTGGCTCCAAGGTCTGTGTCCACGGTTTGCCAAACCATTGGCTGGGCCGCTCAAACACCACGCCGCTGTCGATACTGAAAGTGGGCACCGTCACACTGGCGTTGTCGCTGGTGGCGCTGGTGCCAAACATACCTCTGTAGGTTTCGTCATATTGGTATCTGCGGGTTTGCAGCATCAGCTTGGGCGTGACGTAACCATAAGGCAAGTATTGCGGCGCGCTCACCTGTGTCAGCAGTACCAAGCGCTGCGCATTGGGTTGCTTGCAGTATTGGCTGGTTGTGTACACACTGCAATACCAAAGCCGGTCGGCGCTAAAGCGCGTGGCTTCTGCGCCTAGCGACATATCCAGCCCCCCTACATCGGCGCGCAAATAGTTGGCGTTGAGTTGCGGCAAGCGATTGAAAGGCGGCGCAATGGGCGCGGTCACATCTTGCAAAGTTTGGTACTGGGTGACGCTGGTGGTGGTGGTGAGTCTGCCACTGGCGGCCCAAGCAAGCGAAGCAGATGACGGCAGCAAGCGCTGCGTCAGCGGACCCCCCGAGACCGTGGAAAAGTCGCGCCAATAGTTGGCGTCACTGACGCGGTTGAGGTTAAGGCCAAAACCAATCGGTTGACGACTGTCAGGCCATCCGGTGTGCTGGTGGCTGAAGCCCCAGCGGTATTTTTCGCGCAATGCGTCATAAGGCATGAGATTGAGCTTGGCCACGCCTTCGTAGGGTGGGTTGGGTATTTTTCTTTCTAGATACCGAAACTCGCTGTCAAATCGTGTGCCGCGCTTAGCCATAGAGGTGGTGGTGACTGTCAAGTCACGGTTGGGCGCGAGGTTCAGGTAATACGGCACACTGGCTTCGACGCCGCCTTTGCTGTCAATGGCGAAAACGGGCGGTAAAAAACCCGATTTACGTTGCGCCGTTAAGGGAAAACTGAAAGACGGTATGGGCAACAAGGGCACATTCATGAAGCGCAATACCCCGTCTTGTGCTGTACCTTCATTGAAATCATTGTCAAAGTTGATTTTTTCAGCCTCCACCATCCAATCGGGCAACCAAGAAGGCCCTGGTTTTCGGGTACAGGTGGTGTAGGTGGCTTTTTTTGCCACCGAATGCTTGTCGTCAATAAAGTCAAAGCGCTGGGCACTGCCGTGACCAGCAGAACGCAAAAACTGATAACTGGGGTTGAGGAAAAAGCCGCTGAATGCATCGACTTGTAAATCAAGCACGCTTCCTTGGTAGCGGTTGCCACCACGGTTCAGGTACACATTGCCTGTGGCGCGGGCGCGGTCATCGGGTTGGTAGTAGTCGATACTGTCGGCGCGAATCAGGGTGTCGGCTTTGCGCAAAATGCTGTTGCCTTGCAGGGTCGTGTCAAGGTCAGTGCGTCCGCTTACAAAATCACTTTCTACAAAGGTGGGTAACTGAGAGCGCACTTGCGGCGTCCAGCGCTCTAGCAGCCCTGAACTGGGTTTCAGTTTGAGCGCGGGTTCTCCTTCTTGCGCCCAAACGGGTGAACACAGCAAGCCCAAGCATGGCAACACGCCGCTGAGCACTGACAATATGAAAATCTGACGCATGAGAGAAGACTGGGCCGCCCGAGAGCGCTGTTTGTAGAATTTAGATTATCCATGACCCCATCTGATCACGACCTTCCCCCTCAACAGCCCCTCTCCAGCGTCATCGAACAACTGGGCTGGCAAGACATGTCGCGCGCCCACGCTTTCTCGCATTGGCTTGAGTCTGTGCGCTTGGCACATGGCTTGAGTCCAGACAGCGTGCGCGCAGCCAGTGCTGACGCCAGTTTCAGGCGCTACTTTCGTGTCAATGGCGCAGCTGCCAGCTTGATCATCATGGACGCTCCGCCCGACAAGGAAAACAGCCAGCCGTTTGTGGAGATTGCTGGCTTGATGCAAGCCGCTGGCTTGTTGGTGCCCAAGGTATTGGCTTGGGACCCGACCTTGGGCTTTATGTTGCTGGATGATTTGGGCCAGCACACCATGATGCAGGTGCTAGACACAGATCACGCAGACCGAAATTTAAGTTTTTTCAACCGCGCCTTGGACGCGCTGCTGGTGTGGCAACAAGCCTCTCGCCCGGATATTCTTCCCCTTTACGACGCGCCCTTGCTGCAGCGCGAATTGCAATTGTTTCCCGACTGGTATGTGGGTCAGTACCGCGGCAAGACCTTAGACGACAGTCAAACACAGCAGCTTCAACAATGCTTTGATGTGCTGGTGGCGCGCAACTTGTCGGCCCCCTTGGTGTATGTTCACCGCGACTTCATGCCACGCAACCTGATGCTGCCTTGGGACGCCGAAGAGGCTCGCTTAGGTGTACTTGATTTTCAAGATGCGGTCTATGGCCCCATCACCTACGACATTGCCAGCCTGATGCGCGACGCCTTCATCAGCTGGGAAGAAGATTTCTGCATCGATGTCACGGTTCGCTATTGGGAGCGAGCCCGTGCTTTGGGCATGCTCGACCATGAGGGTTGGCACAGCGACTTTGGTGCTTTTTACAGCGCGGTTGAATGGATGGGCTTGCAGCGGCATTTGAAGGTTGCCGGCATTTTTGCCCGCCTGAGCTTGCGCGATGGAAAACCCAAGTATCTGGCAGACACTCCACGTTTTATCTCCTATATACGCGCCACCTGCGGACGCTACCGAGAGCTCAAGCCGCTGTTGCGTTTGATCGACAGCATTGAAGACCACACGGCTGTCAGTGGCTACGCCTACGGGCGGGTCTAAGGCATATTGGTGCCCCGCTTCTTCTGCCCTGTCCCCTTGAAACTGGGTGTAAGTTTGGACTTGCCCCCCGAGACTGCGCGCCATATTCAAGTGTTGCGTTTGCAACCGGGTAAACATGTCACCTTGTTTGACGGTCTGGGCGGCGAATACAGCGCTTGTATTTTGGCGATGACACGCAGCAGTGTGCAAGTAAGCCTAGACACCCATCAAGCCATTGAGCGCGAAAGCCCTGTCGTCAGTCAACTGCTTATCGGCATGCCAGCCAATGATCGAATGGATTGGCTGGTGGAAAAAGCCACCGAGCTGGGCGCCACGCGCATCACCCCGTTGATGACCGCCCATGGTGTACTGCGCTTGAGCCCCGAGCGAGCGCTTAAGCGCCAGTTGCATTGGCTGGGCATTGCGCAATCGGCCTGTGCACAATCGGGGCGCAACAAGATTCCCTGTATCGATGTCCCGCAGACTTGGAGCGATTGGCTAAGCGCTTGGAAGTCAGACCCGTCTCAACAAAAATGGCTGCTTTCTTTGCGCTCCGAGGCTGCACCTTTGGCGCACTTGCAGCCTAGCGCCGCAACTGGCGTGGCCTTACTCAGCGGCCCTGAGGGTGGTTTGAGTCCAGAGGAGGAAGCGCAAGCGCTTGAGCGAGGCTTTATGCCCATGAGTTTGGGCCCGCGCATTTTGCGTGCAGAAACTGCGCCCTTGGCTGTGCTCGCCAACTGGCTTTAAGCCGCGTAACGGCTGTCGAGCCAAGCTTGCAACTTGGCAATCACCATGGCTTTTTCTGGGTCATTGAAAATTTCGTGGTACATCACATTAAAGCAATGCGCTTGCACCACATCGGGCGGCGCCGCTTGCGCAAATGCGGCGCTGGCTTGGGGCAAGACCAGCTGGTCTTGACCGGCATACAGCAACAAGCTTGGCAGCTGCCAAGTGCTGGCTTCTTGTACCGTTTTGGTGCCCTCGGTTATCACCCAAGACGCCAAGCTCGTAGATATGTTTCTGTGCACCAAGGGGTCGTGCTGGTAGGCGCGCACAACCTGCGCGTCGCGCGCCAGCCATGCTGTCTTCAAGCCGTTGTCCACCCGCAGATGGGGCAGCAACTTTGGCAATGTTGCCAACAAGAATTTTTGAATGAGGTTGGTCTGTGCGCCCAAGGCTGGTGAGCTCATCACCAAAGCATCAATATGCGGCAGTCCTTGCGCGACTGCGCGCGCGGCAACCAAGCCACCCATGCTGTGGCCTAGCAAGACCAAGGGTGAGGGCGTCAAACTGCGCACATGGTCGATGACAAAACCCGCATCGTCGAGCAACTGATGCGTATGCAGCAAGTTGCCACGCAGGCCGCTGGACAAGCCGTGTCCATGGTGGTCGTAACCGAACACCGTGTAGCCGGCGGCTTGCAAGGCGCTGGCGATATGGCCATAGCGCCCCATGTGCTCGCCCAAGCCATGCAGCAACAAGACAACAGCATGTGCGGCCTCTGGCGCGTTGGGCCAAGTGTAGAAAGCCAAAGTTTGCTCGCCGTGTTCGAGTGGGGTTATTTGGGGTTTTTGGGCAGCGAAGCTTGCTATGGAGGACATGGAGGCTTAATTATTCAGAGCAGACAATTGGAACACAGCAGTTGCGGCTCTGGCGTTGGGCCAGCGACGCACCACGCCGTCGTCTTGTAAACCAAATGCGTCTTGGATATGCAGCTGGTTTTTTTTCGCCAAGCTGAAAAAGTCTGCAAATGTGCCCACCCGGATATTGGGCGTGTCATACCACTCAAAAGGCAGTTTTTTCGTCACCGGCATGCGTCCAAGCAGCACGCTTAATCGATTCGGCCAATGCGCAAAGTTGGGAAAGGTCACAATGCCCATGCGGCCCACACGAACCGTTTCCACCAACATGGTTTGTGCATTTCGCAAGTGCTGCAAAGTGTCAATTTGCAAAACTACATCAAAGCTTTGGTCATCAAACATGGACAAGCCTTGGTCGAGATTGAGCTGCACCACCTCGACGCCTCGCTTGACGCAAGCAAGCACATTGGCGTCATCTATCTCAACGCCATAACCGCTGCAGCCATGCTGTTGTTGCAAATAAGCCAGCATGGCTCCGTCGCCACAACCCAGGTCTAGTACACGGCTTCCATAAGGCACCATTTGCACAACCGCATCACGTAATACGGGGTTCATGCGGCCTCCTCAAGGCTGATGCGCTCAAAGTAAGCCCCGACCAGCGACAAGTAGCGTGGGTCGTCCAATAAAAAAGCATCGTGTCCATGTGGCGCATCAATTTCTGCATAGCTAACCTGGCGCTGGTTGGCAACCAAGGCTTTAACCATTTCTCTGCTGCGCGCGGGCGCAAAGCGCCAATCGGTGGTGAAACTGACCAACAAAAACTTTGCTGTAGCTTTAGCCAGCGCTTGCTGCAAATTGCCTTGGTATGCAGCTGCAGGGTCAAAATAATCTAAGGCTCTTGTGATTAGCAAATAGGTATTGGCATCAAAGTATTCGCTGAATTTATCGCCCTGGTAGCGCAAATAACTTTCTATCTGAAACTCGACTTCTTGCGTGCTGTATTTGAAGATTTCACCCTCTTGCAATAAACGCCCAAACTTGCTGTTCATCACATCATCACTCAAATAAGTGATGTGGCCCAACATGCGTGCAATGCGCAAACCCCGTTTTGGAATGACGCCTTGCGCATAAAAATGACCGCCATGAAAGTCGGGGTCGGTGGCGATGGCGCGTCGCGCCACTTCGTTGAAAGCAATGTTTTCGGCGTTCAAGTTGGGCGAGCTGGCGATGACCACAGCGTGTCTGACGCGATGGGGAAACTGCAAACTCCAACTGAGGGCCTGCATGCCGCCCAAGCTGCCGCCCATGACTGCCGCCAATTGGTCAATGCCCAAGCTGTCGAGCAAGCGGGCTTGAGCGTTCACCCAATCTTCCACGGTCACCACCGGGAAATCTGCTCCATATATACGGCCCGTCTCGGGGTTGATATGCATGGGGCCCGTAGAGCCAAAACACGATCCTAGGTTGTTCACGCCAATCACAAAAAACCGGTTGGTATCAACCGCTTTACCAGGCCCGACCATGTTGTCCCACCAGCCTTGGCTTTTGTCTTCGGCCAAATAACTTCCCGCCACATGGTGAGAGGCATTCAAAGCGTGACAGATCAATACCGCGTTGCTGCGATCAGCGTTGAGTTCGCCATAAGTTTCATAACTTAACTTGTACTGGCGCAATACGCCGCCGCCTTGCAGTTGCAATGGCTGATCAAAACTTAAGGACTGAGGAGAAGCAATGAATGACATCAAAAACCCAACATCACCAAAAACGGCGCCAAATGGGCTGACGTCTTTAGCTGAACTTGTTTACGCGCCCGCAAGCTGTGGCAAATCGGCGCTTTTTAAGTATACCCAAGCGGGCATTGCTTCATTTATGACTTAATGGTGCGGTTATTGCTTTGTTTTGGTGCAACTTCGGTTTGAGTGCATTTTTTGCACCACTTTTAAACATAAATCTCTTGGGGATCTCATGGACGCACCTAAACAGGGCATCGACACTTTGTTCATATTGCTTGGCGCCATCATGGTGCTGGCCATGCATGCTGGTTTTGCTTTTCTAGAGCTAGGCACGGTTCGCAAAAAAAACCAAGTCAATGCTTTGGTAAAAATTCTGGTGGATTTCAGTATCTCTACCGTGGTTTATTTTGTGGTTGGTTACAGCGTTGCCTATGGCACTACTTTCTTTGTAAGTGCAGAGGCTTTATCCGCGCAGAACGGCTACTCGCTGGTGAAGTTTTTCTTTCTACTCACTTTTGCGGCGGCGATTCCGGCGATTGTGTCTGGCGGTATTGCAGAGCGTGCACGTTTTTACCCTCAACTGCTGGCTACTGCGGTTATCGTTGGGTTCATTTACCCGCTTTACGAGGGCCTGGTGTGGAACCAAAATTTTGGGTTTCAAGCTTGGCTTAAAGCTCTCACCGGTGATGAATTCCATGACTTTGCAGGCTCTGTGGTGGTTCATGCGCTGGGTGGCTGGATTGCTTTGCCTGCGGTTATTTTGTTGGGCGCTCGCAGCAACCGCTATAAAAAAGATGGTGCCATCTCAGCCCACCCACCTTCGAGCATTCCTTTTTTATCCCTGGGCGCTTGGATTCTTTGCGTGGGCTGGTTTGGATTCAATGTCATGAGCGCCCAAACCATTGACAAAATTTCTGGATTGGTTGCTGTCAACAGCCTGATGGCCATGGTGGGCGGCACCCTGGCCGCTTTATGGCTTGGCAAAAATGACCCGGGCTTTGTTTATAACGGCCCTCTTGCTGGCTTGGTTGCCGTCTGTGCTGGCTCTGATGTGATGCACCCTTTTGGGGCGCTTGTAGTTGGTTCGGTTGCGGGTGCTTTGTTTGTGGTGATGTTCACTTTGACTCAAAACCGCTGGAAGATTGATGATGTTTTAGGTGTTTGGCCACTACATGGTCTTTGCGGAACTTGGGGCGGAATCGCTGCGGGTGTTTTTGGTTTGCCTGCCTTAGGGGGCTTAGGTGGCGTCAATGTTTGGGCGCAGCTGCTGGGCACGCTCGTTGCCATCGCGTGGGCTTTGCTAAGTTCCACCTTGCTTTACGGCTTATTGAAAGTCACCATGGGCCTGCGCTTAAGCCAAGAAGAAGAATTTGACGGCGCAGACTTGACGATTCACAAGATCAATGCCAGTCCTGAGCGCGAGGTAAGTTGGTAAATTTTGTCGTTTTTCCACTTTAATCGTGCAAATTGAGGATAAACACTTGTTTTTCTTCACAAAATCTGTTTCATAATGTTTGGACTGTGTAATGCGTGAGGGCGCAAATACAGCTTGTGGGTGATGGCTTAGTTTCGCTTCTAGACTTTTGTGGACAGATGCATTCGGGACTACTTCGCTTTTTTTTTGTTTTTATGGAGTCCCTGAATGGGTAACAAACTGTACGTCGGCAATCTGCCATATTCCGTGCGCGATGGCGACTTGGAACAATCTTTTGGTCAATTCGGCACTGTCACCAGCGCCAAGGTCATGATGGAGCGCGACACAGGTCGCTCCAAAGGCTTTGGTTTTGTTGAAATGGGCAGCGATACTGAAGCTCAAGCAGCAATCACTGGCATGAATGGCGCGCCCCTTGGCGGTCGAAGCCTGGTGGTCAACGAAGCCCGGCCCATGGAGCCTCGCGCTCCTCGCAGCGGTGGCGGTGGCTACGGCGGCGGCGGCGGTGGTGGCTACGGCGGTGGTGGTGGTGGCTACGGTGGCGGTGGCGGTGGCCGTGAAGGTGGCGGTGGCGGTGGCGGCTACGGCGGTGGCGGTGGCGGTCGTCGTGAAGGCGGTGGCGGCTACGGTGGTGGCGGTGGTGGCGGTCGTCGCGAAGGCGCCGGCAGCGGTGCTCGTCAAAACAGCGGCCCCTCAGGCCGTAACGACTATTGAACGCTTCTTAGCGATTTGCTAAAGCAAAAAGGGCTTGATATTTCAAGCCCTTTTTTTATGGGCGCTGCGTTGGGACCAGCAAGGCTTTAACCCGTCCTTGTAAAAAAAAACGCTGATTGAGGTTGTCTGCTTTGAGGGTTTGCCCTTCAAAGCGGTTTTCTCCTCGCTCAATTTTGACAGGCGCATAGGTAAGCAATTTATCGGTGTTCGCAAACAAATGAATAAACTCACTGCGCAAAGTGATGTCGGGGTCCTGTTCAGATAAGCCCTGTTTGTGCACCACGGCTTGGCCCATGAGTTGTATTTCAGACCCATCCTCGTTCGACAAAGATCGCTTTGCAACTGCGGTGGTTATTCGACCGGAAAGCGATATCGACTGAACCACCGGTTGTTCAATCAAGTTGGTCAAGGTATCGGGGTAGTGCGCCGAGGTACGCCCCTGTAAGAAAGATTTCAATTTTCCTTGCAAAGAATACGTCTTCAAAATGAAATCGCTTGCAAAGTAATCGGGCTCCTGAGAAGGGGGGGCCGCAATCTGACTGGGTGTTGCCTGGGGTGCGTTGCGCAGCAGCCAAACACTGGCCCATAGCAACATGGCCAATATCAGCATGGGAATGAATGCGCTTGTTTTTTCTAGTCTCTTGCGCCAAACCGACGCGGGCAACGGCGAGGCAAGACGAGGCAAATTATTCACAACAAAGCGTCTTTCAAAACTGCTTCATACGCGTCCCTCGCCTGCAACAACAAGTCGCAAACCTCACGAACTGCGCCA
>CAMBXY010000024.1 GCA_945871945.1 Bordetella parapertussis | reverse complement strand
AGCCACAGCCGCACCAAAAATCTGGGCGAATTCCCAAGGCGCGGCCTTGATCACAGGTGTCAAATCGCCACCGTGGGCAACGAACACACCGAACACGGCGATCATCAAAACGACTAAACCTATTGCTGCCATTGCAAGCTCCAATTGTTTAGGCATGCCGACGCTGTTCGCACCAACATGCCTAGCTAAACTCCCTCTAGATTAACTGATAAATCTGTCGAATTTAAAACAACAAATTTTCAGTTAGCAAATTTACGGCCAGAGGTGGTTCGCGGGATCAATGCAGGCACGGTTTCCCATGCGCTGCGGATTTCAGTCATCAGGCTGTGGATTTCATCCAAAGCCACCAAATCATTGCGCGCATTCACATACAGCAAACGGCGCGTGATGTAGTTATAAAGTTCATTCAAATTGCCGGCAAGTTCGCCGCCTTTGTCGAAATCCAAGGCGCCTTGCAGACCCAACACGATGCGGCTGGCGCGGGCGATGGATTTGCCTTTTTCAGCAATATTGTTGTGCTGTATGTGGCCCTTGGTGGTCGCCAAGCTTTCAATCAAGCCGTCAAACAGCATTTGAATGAGTTCGACATTGTTGGCTTTGGAAACGCCGGTGGTGACTTGGACGTCGCCGTAACTTTCAATGGCTCTGGAATTGGCTCGCATGATCAAGTTCTCCTGTGTTCAATCGTTGACCAAGGATAGATCGGCGCCATGGGTGTGAACTTGAGATCAGGCAGCAACAGGAACCGCCTTTTCTTTGTTATGGGAGGGCTCGGCCTTAGCAAGGGCTGCGGGTTCTGGCGTCTCTTGGGTGCCACGGTTCAGGTTCAACTGAGACAAATCAGGTTCCAACACCTCGCCGCTGGGTTCAGGGCTTTGTGCCATGCTCATCGCGGGCAAGGCCGGCGTTTCTAGCGCAGCGGCAGCCGGTGCAACTTCCGCCGGCGGCAACATCGCGTCAGCTTCACTAGACACTGGGTGAATCAGTAGAGTGGCGGAATAAGGCTCGCCCAATCCCAAACCCATGCGGGCGTAAATCATGCCGGTGACTTGGTCGAGTGACTGCTGAATCCGCAAGACATCATCGGGTGTGCTGGTGGAGAAATCGGCACCCGCTTGGTAAAGACTGGCCAAATGGTGCATGGGCAACCAAGACACCACCGAGCCACGCGGCGTGGGGATTTGGCGGTTGTTGGTGGGCACACCCACCGTACCGGCTTTGCCGTGGCTATAGCCTTCCATGAAGACTTGCTCGATATGCTGGCGCAAAATCGGCTCGTAATGGGGCTTTAAATTAGACACATGCTTAGGCTCCACGCCAGGCAAGGGGATGCCGCTCATGGCGTCCCACAGGGTTTTGCCAGCCAACTCGCCAAATAAACCATCGTCAAAAGTGGCAGGAATTTCGGCGCTTGAATAGCCTTGGTAAATCACGTTGACTTTGTCGATCACATACAGGACCAGCAAAAACACCAGCAACACGCCCCAAACCAAAAAGAGTTGAAAGAAGCTGTTCATGAGACGCTCCTGGAAGTTTTGAAAATATCCTCAGGTGCAATTTGTAATTGCACACGCAATTTTTTAACCACCGAAGACAAAATTTGGCTGATGCGAGATTCACTCACCTCCAACACTTCGCCAATTTCCTTCAGGTTGAGTTCTTCCACATAATAAAGTTGCATCACCAATTGCTCGCGCTCGGGCAATTTACCAATAGCGTCGGTCACCGCACCCATGAATTGGGCTTCTTCCACGATCACATCAGGCTGCTGGGATGCGTCGTCGGCGATGCCCATGACTTCTTCGGTCACGACTTCCAAGGAATAGGTTTCAAAACGCCGTGCTTTGCCGCGTTCTTTTTGGAAATCATCCAATTCCTTGCCCATGTACTCGGCCATTTCGGCTTGGGTTGGTGCACGACCCAACTCGGCTGACAGCGCATGCAAGGTTTCGTTGTGTTCTTTATTAAAGGCCACAGCAGAACGCGGCAAAAACGACAGACGTCGCACCTCGTCGAGCATGGCGCCACGCACGCGGCTGTGGGCGAAGTTTTCAAACTCCACGCCTTTGCTCGCGTCAAACACCCGAGAAGCTTCCAGCAAACCCATCATGCCAACTTGAATCAATTCGTCCAACTCCATAAAGGCAGGGACTCTGGCCTTTAAGTGCAAGGCCACGCGTTTGACCAAGCCAAGGTGGGCCAAGACCAACTCCTCGCCTTGCGGGCGAGACTGCTGGTACATCTTCATGGGGGAAATAGCTCTCATGTACTTTTCGCATTGCTTTGCAGCAAGCGCTCCATGAAAAATTGCAGGCCACCCGACGGATGGTCGATGGGACGCAACTGGGTAGACAACTCGGCCAAGCGGCGGAAATCGCGGGCAGCGGCCGTGCCAGGCGCCAACTCCATCACCGATTGGTATTTTTTCAATGCCGCCAAGACCATTTCATCGTTTTCGATGGAGGTCAAGTAATGAATAGATTCACCCAGAAAACGCACACACACGTCGTTCAAACGCTGGTAAAGCTTCCAGCCCTGGGTTTGGGTATCGACCAAATTGGGCACCAGATAAATTTCATCCAACTTCATCTCTTGCGTCAACACTTTGATGGTGCCGTAAGCGTCAGCAATCGAAGAGGGATCGTCTTGCACCACAATAAAGCGGCGTTTACAAGCCGCCAAAAATGCCAACACCGTGGGCGAAAGACCGGCGGCGACATCGACGATGAGGTAATCGATGTTTTCACCCAAATTGCTGAACGCCTGCACGATGCTGGCAGCTTGCAAATGGCTTAAAGCCGCCAACTCCTGCACCCCTGAGGCGCCTGGAATCAGTTGAATGCCTTGACGGGTGGTGATGGTAATTTCTTCCAACGTCTTTTCGCCCGCCAAAAAATGGCTGAGGTTGTATTCGGCACGCACACCCAAAGCGATTTGGGCGTTCGCCAAACCTAAGTCGGCGTCAAACAACATGACATCATGACCGCGTTGCGCCAAGGACACGGCCAAGTTGATCGAAACAGTGGTTTTACCCACCCCGCCTTTGCCGCTGGCGATGCCTATGACTTCGGTGGTTCTGTTGTTACTCATGGGTAGACCTTGTGTGTTGTGCGGCCAGACGTGAAACTCGGGCCGAGGCCATGGCCAGCGTGCTGCTCATGTCTTCAGCGTGGGTGTCTGTGTAGCCCAGCGACAGATTGGCCAAGGCCACCGTCACCAACTCCTCGACTTGCATTTGCACCGACCATTCGCTGATGCGCTCGCCGCGGCTGGCGCCGCTCACGCCGACATGGCCTTCGGTGAGCACTTGAATCAGTGCCCATGGTTGGCTGGCTTCATCCAATTTGGAAATCATCAGGCTTTGCCATTGAATGTGAGGTGTTGAAAGTATCCTGCGCAATGAAGACTGGGAAGCGTCTGCGGGAAGAACCACGTGAAATTGTGCCTCTTTGCTGATCGCGCAGATTTCGCCCACGCGTTCGCTCATTTGAACACCAGGGGTGTCAATGATGATGAGCTTTCTTTGGCCGTGCTCTTCGAGCAAAAGTTTCAAGGTCGTGGCATTGGTGGCACGGAAGCAGTCAACGCCAGACTGGGCGCTGAGCAACTGGGTTTGGTTCCAAGCACCGGCGCGCTGATCGCTGTAGCTGATCACGGCCACTTGTTCGCTGCCTAAGTTCACGCTGGCATGCTGCGCCAAGCGCGCCACCATCAAGGATTTGCCCGCCCCTGATGGGCCGGCCAGCACATGCACGCCTTGCTCAGGTGCGTTGACGCTGCTTTGCTGCATAGAGTGGCAGAGTTGACGGCGGATTTCGTCCAGCGCTGGCTCGACGTCTTCAAAACTTTGGATGCTGTCAATGAGTAAAGCCCGCAAAGCCACGGGGATGGCCGCTTCTTGCAAAGCATTGCGCAGCGGCATGAGGTTACGCGCCAAGCCCGTGCCTTGCCAAGCCATTTGCTGGCTGAGTTTGAATTCTTTACGCAATGTCGCCAATTCTTCGCGCACCATTTGCACGATTTCACGCCCGCGCACCGTGTCGCGTTCTTCGGCCATTTGCTGGGCAGGAGAAACTTCTGCTGCCACCACTGTTGCCTTGATTTCGGCGGCCGGCGCGGTGGGCTCTTGCAGCACGGTTTGTTTCAATGAAGCTGCAGGCACAAAGCCCGTGGTGGGGGCTTTGGCGGGTTTGCCCAAGCGCTTGTGCATGGCCATGGTGTCGTTGAGTACTTTGCCAAAAGGCGCGGACTCGGGCGGCGCCACTGGGGCTTGTTGAGCGGCTGTCTTGGCCGACAGACTGTAGGTTTTATCGGTAGGCACAAAGGCTTCGGCAACCGCTGCCTCGGCGTTTAAGGGCTCCACATCGACAGCCACGATCAACTCGGTTTTGCCCTTGACCTTGGCGGTAGAGATGACCAGCACGTCGGGGCCATACAAGGCAACTGCCTTTTCGTTGGCTGCCTGGGTGTCACGGGCAATGATTCGCTTGAGTTCCATGGTGTTTCTCGTTGGTCAAATAAAGGGTTGGGGATCAGCTGCGGTTGGTCGCGTTCACGGTGTGAATCACTTTGACCGCTTGGTCATCTGGAATTTCGCTGTAGGACAAGACCGTCAAATCGCTGACGCGAAAACGCACGGCTTTGGACAACCAGCTGCGAATCAGCGGCGAGACCACCAGGACAGCCGCGTGGCCTTCGTCCTCCATGGCCCGCGCGCCCATGCGCAAGGCATTGAATAAGTTTTCGGCCAAGCTGGGCTCGAGAACCACCGGCTGGCCGGGCTGGCTTTGCTGCAACACGTTGTGCAGCAGTTGCTCCAAGCCTGGCTCCAAGGTCATCACGGACAAATTGCTGGACTCATCCACCAAGCTTTGCATGATCATGCGACCCAGTTTGGGGCGCACATAAGCGGCGAGTTGTTCGGGGTCGGTGCTGCGCGCACTGGCTTCGGTTAAAGATTCAGTGATCGAGCGCATGTCGCGAATAGACACGCCTTCGTTCAACAAATGTTGCAACACGCGAGTGACCACGCCCAAGGACAATTTGCCTGGCACCAGTTCTTCCACCAGTTTGGGTGACTTGGCCGACAACTTATCGAGCAGTTGCTGAACTTCATCGTGGCTGAGCAAATCGGCCGAGTTTTCACGCAAGACTTTATTCAAATGGGTGGCAATGGCGGTGCTGGCGTCGACCACGGTGTAACCCAAGGTACGCGCCAAATCGCGTTGCGAAGACTCAATCCACACGGCTTCCAGACCAAACGCGGGCTCACGTGTGGGCGTGCCTTGCAGTTCGCCATACACCTGACCTGGGTTGATGGCCAATTCGCGGCCCACCTTGATTTCGCCTTTGCCGCGCACCACGCCCTTCAACACAATGTTGTAAGAGTCGGGGTCGATGTTCAAGTCGTCACGGATACGCACGGGCTGCACCAAGAAGCCCAATTCGGCAGACAATTTTTTACGCACACCCTTCACACGGCTCATCAATTCGCCGCCAGTTTCGGTGTTCACCAAGGGAATCAAGCCGTAGCCAATTTCCAAACCAATCAAGTCCACTTGATCGACATCGTCCCAGTCCAGGTCTTTGGTCGACTCGGTGGTGGCAGCGGCTTGCGCCTGCGCCTCTTGCACCGCTTCTTCATCGACTTCGCCGCGAATCACCAACAAGCCTAAGCCCGCGGTAAACGCTGCCAAGGTAATGAACATCAGGTGCGGCATGCCAGGGACCAAACCCAAAATCGTCAAGATGATGGCAGAAATAAACAAAGCCGATGGATTGGCCAGTTGGGTATGGGCTTGCTCGGAAATCGACTCCGAGGTGGTCACACGTGTGACGATGATGGCGGTCGCCAAGGACAAGAGCAGCGCAGGAATTTGCGCCACCAAGCCGTCACCGATGGTGAGCAAGGTGTAAATCTTGCCGGCCTCTGAGACCGACAAATCATGTTGGAGCACGCCAATCGCCAAGCCGCCAATCAAGTTGATCAACAAAATCAATATGCCCGCGATGGCGTCACCGCTGACGAATTTGGACGCACCGTCCATGGCACCGAAGAAGTCGGATTCTTGGGACAACTCGGCGCGGCGTTTTTGTGCTGTGGGTTGGTCGATCACGCCCGCATTCAAGTCGGCGTCGATAGACATTTGTTTGCCAGGCATGGCGTCCAAGGTGAAACGCGCGTTCACTTCAGACACACGGCCCGCACCCTTGGTCACCACAATAAAGTTAATGATCATCAAAATACCAAAGATGATGAAACCCACTACATAGTTACCGGCAATCACAAACTCACCAAAGGCCGCCACCACTTTGCCAGCGGCGTCGTGGCCGGTGTGGCCATCGACCAAGATCACGCGGGTGGAAGCCACGTTCAGCCCCAAGCGCAACATGGTGGCAAACAACAAGACAGTGGGAAAGGATGAAAACTCCAGCGGTTTACGGGTGCTGATGGCGATCATGATGATCACCAAGCTAATCACAATATTGAAAGTAAACAAAAAGTCCAATAAAAGCGGCGGCAGTGGCAACACCAACATGGCCATGATTAACAACACCAGGACGGGAATTCCCAATCCGGTGAAGTCAAACTTGGTCAAATTCTGTCGAATCGTTGACAGGCTTAAGGTGCTCATGGTCTTTTTGTCACAGGTTTTGAATCATTAAGGGTTCAGTTTCAAGCGTTTCTCAACGCCCTCAAGGTGATGAAGCAATCCATGTGCCAGCTCCTCGTATCCGCTTTGGCTTGACACAGGGGGTTTTGCAGCGACCGGCAAACCTTAACCTGTCACGTTTCTTGCTTAAACATCTATGTCTTTTATGGGAAGCGTTAAACGGATATGAACTTATCTGCCTTGAATTCAGGCCTTTCACCGGCCAACAACTCAGTCTCTACCGAGGTAAATGACCTGGGTGGGGCTTTGTCACGCCCCTCCTCAGGCACGCAATCGGGGGAGGACTTTGCTGCCTTTTTGCGTCATCAAATTGCCTCGCTGCAGTCGCCTCAACGGCAAGAGATTGCCGCCCAAAGCACGCCAAGCTTGCCCACAGCGCCCTCAGCGCCCCCCAAAGCCGCGGCCACATCGCGCATGTTGGAGCAGCAAGCTTTGCGCCAAGCTTTCCACCCAGGCAAGTATTTACATGGCAAAGCGCCAAGTTCCAAAGGCATGGGCACCCTCAGCCCCGGCGGACATTACGCCAAACAGCTGCCGCCCAAGCCTGCGCCTGCGCCTGCGCCTGCGCCTGCGCCTGCGCCTGCGCCTGACAATGTCAACACAGCTGCGCACACGCAGCCCGCATTAAAACAAGCTGCACAAGAGGCGCCGCCCGTCCATGAAGCTGAGCAAGACAGCACCATACAAACCAAGCCAAGGCCAGCGGACCACAAACAACATCTGGCAGATGCCAAAGACATAGTGAGCCAAGACGGCCAAGCTTTGCAATCCATTGCGCTCAGCCCCGAGGTCGAGATCATCACTGTGGCGCAACCCGCCACCAGCGAGAAAAGTCTCACCGATTTCGCCTTGGCCATGGGCCTAGACCCTTCACAAATTCAAGCCCTGTTGGGCGACGCGGCCGCCGCAAACATCAGCGCCAGCCCAGCAGCCACCACCCAGCAAATGCTGGCCATGAACACGTTGCCCATGGCCGCCGATGTGTCTTTGCCTACGCCTGGAATGACAGCCTTGAACCCTTTGGGCAACAGCATGCAATTGACTGAAGGTGCCGCCCTGCCCGTCAACTCGGTACTGGCTCAAACCTTGCCCTTGGCGCCCAACCTCAGCGCCATGGCTGCCAGCCTGAACCCCCTCCTCACATCGCCAGAAATGCTGGCCTTAACACCCATAGGCTTGCAAGTGCAGTTGAGTTCTGCTTCGGCAGATGTGGCAGTAGACACCAAGCTTGCGAACTTACAAAACCTGAATGTGGCAGTCACCGCCCAAGCCACAGAAACCACTGAAAATATCAGCACCTTGGCGGTTTTATCGATGATGGATGCCGATTTACGACCCGAAGATATCGATCGATTGAATGAAGAGTTCGACAAACTCAGCGCCATCGACGACGCCGACTCGTCCTCGCACGAGAGCTTGGCTAACAGCGGCTTAGGCACAAACCGCAGCAGTGGTTTGGGCCTCACCAACCCAGCCCAAGTCTTGAAAACCCATCCCGATATGGCACAGACCTTCGAGAAGCTCAGCCAAAAGCTGGCCACCGAAATGGCCAGTCGCATGAACGACCAACTCAACGCCGGCGAATGGAAAATGAAATTCGCCCTCAAACCCGCCAGCTTGGGCTTGGTGGATGTTCAACTTGAAATGCGTGATGGTCAGTTGCACGCCCAATTTGATGCTGACAACGCCTTGACACAGAACTTGATTCAAAATGGCAGCACACGTTTGAAAGAGGCCTTGGCCGAACTTGGCATGAACAATGCATACGTTTCCGTAGGACAGGATAACCGTCAGTCATCGCAAAGTGGCTCTGGACAATCTGGTCAACGACAAGCCGCATCAGACAACCGTGTCACACTAGCCGCAGATGGCGCTGGTGAACCAATGAACGCAGCAACACCATCACGTCACAGCAACAGCGTGTTGTTAGACACTTTTGTTTAACAACCCAATGAATGAAAGAGGAGTAAATCATGGCAACAGCAGCACCTGAAGCAAGTCCCGCAGAGGGCTCAGAAGAACCGAAAAAGAAAAAACCCATCTTGCTGATCGCAGGTATTGCGGTTTTGGCCCTCGTGGTGACGGTTGGCGTCGCCTTTGGTACTTTGTATTTTTCTGGTTACTACGAGAAAAAAGCCGAACTCGCCGCGATGGACAAGCTTGAAGAGCTAGAAGCCGCCGCCACCAAAGCCAAGGACGAAGCGCCTTCCAAGCTAAAGAAGGAAGCGCCTGAAGCCACACGCTTTGAAAAGAACTATTTTCAAGTTGAGAAAGAGCTGATGACCAACATCACAGGCTCGAAAAAAGTCATGGTCGTGCAACTCGCCGTCATGACCCACTATGACACCCGCGTGTTTGACAACATCAAAAAGCATGAATTTGCCCTGCGCTCCGCCATGCTCGACATCATGCGCCAATCCACCGAAGCCGAGGTTGGCAAGCCCGACTTTCGCAAAGAACTCGCCGTCAAGCTCAAAGATGTGATGAACGCAATGCTGGAAGAGTACGAAGACTTTGGTGGCATCGAAGAAGTCATGTTCACCTCGTTTGTGATGCAGTAACAACCCATGGCAACCCGACAAAACCTACTCAGTCCCGAAGAGCTCACGGCCTTGGCCGAGGGCTTGAAGGACGGATCCGTCGAATCGGACACCGGCTTTAACACCAAAGTCCGGGTGCGCAAACACGACTTGGCCAGCGAGAACAGCAGCTTGGGCGTGAATGTGTCGGCCATCGACATGATCAACGAGCGGTTCATCCGAATGTTTCGACTGGGTTTGCTTGAGGTTCTGCGCACCACCCCGCGAGTGAACCCCACAAGGGTGCAAATTTTGAAGTTTGGTGACTACATCAAAATGCTCAAAGCCCCTTTGTCTGTCAACACCATACGCATCAGCCCTTTGCGCGGCAACTCCGTCATCATCATTGACCCCAATGTGGTGTTCAGTTCGCTGGACAGTTTTTTTGGCGGTTTTGGCAAAGGCGTCTCGGACTTACCCCCTGGTCGCATGTTCACGGCCACTGAAACCCGCATCATCCACATCATCATGTCGGTATTTTTCCGCTCACTGAAGGATGCTTGGTCGCCCATTTTAGAAATTGAATGCGAGCAAGTCAGCGCCGAGATCAACCCACAGTTTGCGCAAATTGCCGATGAAAACGACTTGGTGGTTTTAAGCCGCTTCGAGGCCGAGGCCACCGTCTCTGGCGGCAAGGGTTTCATGGACTTGGTCTACCCCTATGCCACTTTGAAGCCTTTGCGGGATTTGCTGCGCAACCGAGTCAGCGCCAGCGACGGCAATGAAGAATCCGACAAAATTTGGCGCGAAGATTTAGCCGTTGCCGTGGGCGACTCTGAACTCGATGTGCGTGTGATGATGGGCGACATCAAAACCACGCTCTACCATCTGCGAAACATGAAGGAAGGCGATTTGCTTTTCTTCAAGAAACCCGACCAGGCGCAATTCCTGGCCAACGGCGTCCCCACCTTTGGGGTCAACATCGGCACGCGCGGCTCTAATGTGGCTGTGCGGGTTGAAAAGCAAATTGTCCCCGGACAGCTTTGAGACAGGAAGGCATCATGAACGACACTACCGATACCCAAGACGAAACACCTCCCACTTCCGACGAGTTTCAAGTCAGTCAACCCGGAAATATCAATCCGGAAGTACTGCAAAACATCTCGGTCACCCTCTCGATTGAGGTGGGACGCACCAGTATCAAAATCAAAGATTTGATGCGCTTGACCCAAGGCAGCGTGGTTGAACTCGACCGCATTGCAGGCGAGCCGCTAGATTTATTGGTGAATGAGACCGTGGTCGCGCAAGGCGAGGTGGTGCTGGTCAATGACCGCTATGGCATTCGACTCACCCGTGTCGTGCCATCCACCGATCGCTTGCAATCTATCTAAATTAACCGCCAGCAGCAATTTTGCGGCCGTTCAAAGCTTGAACCGGACGGGCATTCAGCTTGAAAGGAAATTTCGCCAACTGCTGCTTGGAAATATCCACAGGCGCTTTAAGAATGTAGAACTGCACGCCCTCGGTACAAGGGGGTGTGGTGAGTGAACCCTCGTAGTTGTAAAAGCCCATGTCTTTGGGCAGCATGCTGGCCGGATTGAACATCACCTTGGCTGGCAAAAACTCCTCGCCTTCCTTGGGTGGCAAATTGGCCCACAAGGTTTTAACGGCCGCACTGTCTTTGCCTTCATTCAGCATGACCCCAATCACCGCCAGTTTGCCTTCCTTGCTCTTGTGCACAAAGTGGGCCACCATGCTGGCGTTTTTCCCATCAACTTGCTCTTCAGAAGGCCTATGGAAGTGAAACTGCAGCAACTCAAACGACTCTTTACCAATCGTCAAGCTGCTGCCGGGTTCGATATTCACCTGAATCGTGTGGCCGTTGTTGAGCATTTTGAGCGGGCCTTCCTTGTAGTCCACGCTTAAAGTTTCTTTAGACTTTTCAAACGGTCCGATGATGTTCAAAGGTGACTGTTTTTTGCCTTTGCCGCAGACAGGAAATGCGTCGCCCCAATGCTCCGGGCCCTTATCGCCCTCGTAACCCCATTGCACGGCATGCGCTTTGTCATCTTTCTTGGCTGAGTCATCTTTGGCATCAGCGTCTTTGTCTGTGGATTTTTTACATTCCGACAACACTTTCACTTTTTGACCTGCAGCCGCCAAAGCGTTTTGTGCCGCGCACACGGTTTGCAGGCGGTTGCTCCACTCGGCCATTTCCAAAGCTTTTTGGTAGGCCGTAATGGTGTCTGCGTCTTGCGCCCCTTTGGTGAGCAGTTTCAAGGAGGCCAAGCCGACTTGTCTTTCTGCGCTCAAAGCTTTTTGTGCTTTGTAAAGTGTCTCGACGTCTTGCAACACAATGCCGTTGGCGAAGGCCGACTTCAAAGCTTCCATCTCCTGAATGGATACGTTCTCAGGCTCAGGTTTGACGTCTTTGGCGGCCTCAGCTTCTTCGCTGACCTTTTCCATGGACTCTTTCATTTCGTCAAGTTGCTGACTCAACTCCGAGACTTGTTCATTCAATTGTTTTTTGCTGGAAAAACTCCAGTAAGCCAATGTTGCCGTGGCAACCAGACAAATACCCAGCAAAATTTCCAAGATCAGGCGCAAATATTTTTTCATGGCTACTCAAAAAAGGTAATAGAAAAAGAAATTCTGTTCGGGGCTGATTCTCGCCCAAGATGCTGGCTTAGATATCGGTATCAAAGGCGCAAGACTTTAATTTTTAAGCAGGAAATTAGCTCTAAATAATTCATATGGTGTTTTTGAAGTGCATGATGCCCGATCGGCTTCATGCTTGGGGTGTTCAAGTTAATCTCCATGTGATACATTGAATTCATGTATTCACAGAGGAGGTTTTGAGATGGCAACTTCAATTCGCCTCGCTCCAGAAACCGAGCAAAGGCTTGACTTTCTTGCATCCCAGACGGGGCGCACCAAGGCTTACTATCTGCGCGAAATCATCGAACAAGGCATCGAAGACATGGAGGACTACTACCTCGCTGCCGATGTGCTTGAGCGTGTCCGTAAAGGCAAAGAACAGGCGCATTCCGCTGCTGACGTAAGACAAGACCTTGGCCTGGACGATTGAATATGCCGACACGGCCATCGGGCAGCTGCGCAAGCTCGACAAACAGACGGCGCGGCGCATTGTTGACTTCATGGACGAGCGCATCGCTGGACTGGAAAACCCACGCAATACGGGCAAAGCATTGACGGGGCCGCACGGTGGATTCTGGCGCTACAGGGTGGGCGATTACCGGGTAATTTGCGACATTCAAGACGGCGCTTTGCGCGTCCTTGTGGTGCAGCTTGGCAACCGTCGCGAGATTTACCGATAGCGAATAAGTAACTTTAACTTTGACAGACCAAGACCCGACCTCCACCGCCTCTTACACCGTTCAACACGCTGTTCAACAAGATGTTCAAACTGAGTTGCGCCATGTGCGAGCACTCATGCAGCTTGAGCAAAAAGAAGACCAAGCGCAGTTCAAACTCAAAAACGCCAGTGCCAGCATCAAGGAGCGCAGGCGCCGCGGCTTAACCTGGTACCCCGTCACCATCACCCAAGAAGACATCGGCTTTGGTGGCAAGGTGGTGCTGGAGCTGGAGCGCTCGGCCACGCAGCAAGACCTGCACTTATTTCAAGTGGGCAAAAACGCTTGTGTGTTCAGCAATGCGCCCGGCTACTCTGGACCTGACCGGCCAGTGCTCAGCGGCGTTGTCACCAGCGTGCGGCGCAACAAGCTGCTGCTGGCCACCACCAAAGAAGCCCTGCCCGACTGGGTGTTGAACGGCAGCACGCTGGGCATAGACCTCACCTTTGACGAGGTGAGCTATCGCGAAATGCACCAGGCCATGAGCGACGTCATCAACGCACACGGCAACCGTTTGGCCGAACTGCGCGACGTGCTGCTGGGCGCCAAGCCCGCCAGCTTTGGCGAGCTCCGAGCCGACGATTTGTTTTACCCCAGTGCGCTCAACGACTCGCAACTGGTGGCTGTGCGCCATGTCATTTCAGCGCAAGACGTGGCCATCATCCACGGCCCGCCCGGCACGGGCAAAACCACCACCCTGGTGCAGGCCATTTTGGAAACCGTCCGGCGTGAGCGGCGCGTGCTGGTGTGCGCCCCCTCCAACACCGCCGTGGACCTGCTGACTGAAAAGCTGGCCGAGCGCGGTGTGAATGTGATTCGTCTGGGCAACCCCAGCCGTGTGTCTGAGCTGTTGCTCAAGCACACGCTCGACGCCGGTGTCATGGCCCACCCCAGCTACGCCAAGATGCACGCCATGCGCCAAACCGCCGAGCAGCACCGAGAAACCGCCAGCGAATATGTGCGCGATTTTGGGTTTGAGGAGCGACAGCACCGCCAATGGCTACGCGAAGAAGCGCGCACACTGCGCCAAGCCGCCGACGATTTAGAGCGCTTCATGACCGAGGACGTGCTCGAATCGGTGCAGGTCATCACCTGCACACTGGTGGGCGCCAGCAACCGCCACATTCGCCACCTGAGCTTTGAGACTGTGTTTATCGATGAAGCCGCCCAAGCCCTGGAGCCCGGTTGCTGGATTCCCATCGCCAAGGGCCAGCGACTTGTGTTGGCGGGCGACCACCACCAGCTGCCGCCCACGGTGAAAAGCGAACAAGCCGCCCGTGAAGGCCTGCGCGAAACCCTGTTTGAAAAGTGCATCCAGCGCCAGCCACAAACGGCCCGCATGCTGAACGTGCAGTACCGCATGCACGCGCACATCATGGGCTTTAGCTCGAAGAAGTTTTATGGCGGCCAACTGGTGCCGCACCAAAGCGTCGCTCACGCCGGCTTGGAAGATTACGACCTGCGTTTTGCACCCGACCTGCCTGTGGAGTTCATCGACACGGCGGGCTGCGGCTTTATGGAGCTCGCCATTCCCGAAAGCCGTTCAACCGCCAACCCCGAAG